>JAKAQU010000105.1 GCA_021819535.1 Pseudomonadota bacterium
GATCATGTCGATACCGCCGGCAGCGAAGCGCCCGGCGAGGGTCGCGAGTTCCGTCGGCGTCAAGCCCTGCGGTTTCAAGGCCGAGCAGGTCATGGCCCGTCCATGTGCGCAAAGGCGCCGGCGCAACCCCGCGATGCCGAAACGCGGCCCGCCTAGTCCCTCGGCAAATCCGGCGGGAAGCTCGATGTCCCACAACGCGACATCGTCGTGGATCGAGGAATTGCCGAACAAAATGTTCAGCATCTGCCCCGCCTCAGCGCCCGCTCGCCCCATCATCGTCGCCGCGGCGAGAGCGATGCGGATATCGAACACGCCGTCGCCACGATCCTCGATCGCGCGGACCACGCCCACGATATCCTCCAGAATGCGCGGCGCATCGATCGCGGCGAGCGGCATCTCGACGCTCTGCTCGACCGCGAGCATCGCCGCGCGTTCGGCGATCGTCGCGGCCTTGCCGCGGACCCGATAAGTGGCCAGAACGCGCTGTTCCATCGCCCATTTTCTCCCTGCTGGCGCGGCCCTTTTTGCCCAACCAGTGCGGTGACGCAAGGAGGCGGGGGCGCAAGCAGGGGGGAAGGGCGAGCGTCAGATCAGATCGAGATGTGGGAAAGGAAATCGACCTGCCAGTTCATTTCCTCGACGGTGAGCGGAAAACCGCCGCCCGATTTTGGCGAGAGCAGGCTGGTCGGCGGAAGATTGCAGAGCAGGGCTTGCAACGGCATGGCCACCCGCATCGAAAAACCCGCTTTCCATACCAAACTCACCAACCCCTTGGCGTGGCGGAGGCGCCGGGCGCGCTCGACCAGAGAGGCCGGGATGTCGGCGGCGATGGCGATGATGGCGACGCAGCGGAAAATATCGGCATCACGGGCGGCGGCGAGGAGGACGTCCTCGTCGAGACGGGTTTCGGCATCGCGTGCCCGCGCCCAGGCGAGCGCGGCCTCGAGGTCGGGCGAGGCTTCGGGGACATGCGGCTTTTCGGGCGCGTTCATCCGCGCGGCGAGGCGCTGGCGCAAGAGGGCGATCGCCTCGACCGGAAGGTCGGCGCGCCGCGTCAATTCGCCGAGCAGGTCGGTTGCGACGATTTCGGCGAGTGCCCGCGCTGCTTTCGGCGTCAGCGCCGGACGGCGGACCATTGGTCCGTGCCAGCGCGGCTCGCCCTCGGCGCGGGCGATGAGGGCATCGAGCGTCGCCTCACGGATTTGCGCTTTCGGGTTTTCGAGTAGGATCTGGATGGCGAGATTGTCGCTGCTGGCGGCGATCGCCTCGGCCACGGCGGCGGGCACGAAGTCGCGGCGGGCGATGGTGCTCGCGGTGCCGGAATGCGGCGGATCGGCGAGCAGCGCCAACAGATCCTCGGTCTCCAGCAGCGGCGAGAAGCGCAGGATCGGCACGCTGACGATGCTGACCGTATCGCGCGCGAGCCGCAGCACCAATTCCTGCGGCACGTTGGGCAGATCCTTGATCATTTCAGCGATGGTCGCACGCACCCGCACCGCCTCGTCGGCGACGAGGTTCATCAGCGTTCGATAGGCCTGTTCGCAGAGCTTTGCCTGGTCGCCGGCGCCGAGCAGCGGCACCGATGTCGCGAGCTTGCGCGCAAGCAGCACCCGCACCCGCTCATCGGTGTCGGCGGCCAGCATCTCGTCGGCCTCGGGCGGCGTCGCCGGATTGAGCGCGACCGCGGCCCGCACCGTAACCGAGGGATCATTCGCGAGCGCGCTGAGCATCGCCGAGGCAGTGCCACGGCTCGCCCCGCGCCGCACACGCGTCGTCTCGTCGGGACCCCCGGGCGGCGTGCCCTCTTTTTCTGCGATCCCGGCCGGCATCAACGCCATTCCTCCCCCGATGGCCCATGCGAAACCCGCCAGCGGCCACGCCCGGTGCGTTTGACGTCGTACATCGCCTGATCGGCGCGGCGCATGAGATGATCGAGATCGAGACGCTCGTCCGACCAGCGCGTCGCGATGCCGATCGAGAAGGAAATCGGCGCCGCCTCCCCGGCCGCGAGATGAGCGAGTTCCTTGGGACCGCGCTCGCAAAGCGCCTCGGCGCGTTCGGACGCCGAGAATTCATCGGCGCCATCGAGCCAGAGCGCGAATTCGTCGCCGCCGAAACGCGCGACGAGATCGGCCGGGCGCACGGTTGCGCGAAGCAGGGAGGCGGTGACGATCAGCGCCTGGTCGCCGGCCTCGTGGCCGAGCCGGTCGTTCACCGACTTGAAATTATCGACATCGACGAACATCAATGTCCCTGGCAGCCCCTCGCGGTCGAGCCGGCCGATGCGGCGCTCGACCTCCTCGACGAAGGCGCGGCGGTTGAAGAGGCCGGTCAGCGGATCGGTGCGGGCCTGGCGCGCCATGTCCTGCTGGATGGATTCCTGTTCGAGCACCAGGCGCAGGATGCCGATGGCGGCGGCCAGCACAGCATGATCCTCGATCTCCCACGCGCGCGCGCCCTGGCTGCGCCAGAGCACCAGCGCCGCAGCACCCCCGAGCCGGGCGGCGCAGGAAGCGATCAGGAGCCGCTCGCTCTTCGGCCCCGCGGCCTGCATCGGCCCCACCTGGTTCGGGCGGCAGAGATGCTCGAGCACGACATCGACGATATCCTCGGGAACATTGGAGGTCCGATGGCGCACGGGATCCTCGCGCCATTCGAGCGTGGCGTCGCGATGGAGATCGATCACCGCCCCGCCCTCCGCGCCGAGCGCGTTGACAAGGGCCGAAAGCCCGGCGCGCACCATGCTCGGCGCAAGCATCTCCTGACGGATATGCCAGAGAATATGATCGATCACCTCGTTGCGGCGAAGTGCCGCGATGATTTCGACGCGCCGATCCTCGTCGTCGGTGATTTCGATGCCGGAGCCGCGCTGACCCATGATCCGGCCCTCGTTGTCGGTCATCGGCACGGTGGTGAGACGAAGGCAGGCAAACCCGCCATCCATGCGCCGCAGCCAGATCTGGCGGCGCTGGCGAATGGCGGTGGGGAGGAATGGGTTACCTTGATTGGCTGGCTCGGGAAGAATCTCAGCGCCATAGCGCCCGAGCAGCGCCGGCACCGGCCAGCCGAGGGCGGGATCGGGCCCGACGAAGGTGAAACGCCCCGCCATATCGGTCTCGAACACGAAATCGGCGGTGAGCATGACGAATTCGCGCCAACGCTGGCGGCTGTCGAACAGCGCCGAGCGCAATGGTTCGATCAGGGGTTCGGCAAATTTGTGATCGACCTCAGACAAGGGTGCGAACGCCATCCCGTCGCTTTCTCCTCCGCCATCCGTCATTCTCGGCCTCGCTCAAGCTCGTTCCGACATTCAATCATGGGAAACGTAAATCTGGCGTTACCATGCGCGCGATTTACCCGCCGATCGGCGTCTCGGGGGTCGCGTTGACAGCGCCGAGGGAGGATCGCATGGTCGCGCCGCGCCGCCGCAACCGCCAAGCCGAAGAGACAGCCATGACCGAAGCCACCCTCCGCGCCACCATCGAGGAACTCTGGGAGGGGCGCGAAACCCTCTCGCCCGCCACCACCGGCCCGGCACGCGGCGCGATCGAGGCGGCGCTCGCCGCCCTCGACCGGGGCGAACTGCGCGTCGCGGTTCCCGGCGAAAATGGCTGGCGGGTCGAGGAATGGCTGAAAAAGGCGGTTCTGCTGTCGTTCAGAATAACCCCCTCGGCGCCGCTTCCCGGTGCCGCCGGGGCGCCGGTCTATGACAAGGTCGCGCTCAAGACCGCGGGCTGGGATGAGCGGCACTTCACTGAGGCCGGGTTCCGCGCCGTCCCCGGCGCGGTGGTACGCCATTCGGCCTATATCGCGCCCGGCGTCGTGCTCATGCCGTCCTTCGTCAATGTCGGCGCCTATGTCGGGCGCGCGACCATGGTCGATACCTGGTCGACGATCGGAAGCTGCGCCCAGATCGGCGCCAACTGCCATATCAGCGGTGGGGTCGGGATCGGCGGCGTGCTCGAACCCTTGCAGGCCAATCCGGTGATCATCGAGGATGATTGCTTCATCGGCGCCCGCTCCGAGGTCGCCGAGGGGGTGATCGTCGAGTGTGGCAGCGTGCTCGCCATGGGCGTCTTTCTCGGTGCCTCGACCAAAATCATCGATCGCGCCAGTGGCGAGGTGCTTTACGGCCGCGTCCCCGCCTATTCGGTGGTGGTGCCGGGAAGCCTCCCCGGCGCGCCGCTCGCCGATGGCCGGCCCGGCCCGGCCCTCGCCTGCGCCGTCATCGTCAAGCGTGTCGATGCGCGCACGCGGGCCAAGACCGCGATCAACGAACTGCTCCGCGATTGAACCCCGCCGACCCAATCGCGCTCGCGGCGGCGCTGATCCGCTGCCCCTCCGTCACCCCGGCGGACGCCGGCGCGCAGGCCGTGCTGGCCGACGCGCTGGCCGGGCTCGGTTTCGCGGTCACGCGGCTGCGCTTTGGCGAGATCGACAATCTTCATGCCCGCATCGGTGATGGCGCGCCGCATTTCGCCTTCGCCGGCCACACCGACGTCGTGCCGCCCGGGGGGGGCGGTCATGCGGCCTCGGCGTGGTCGTCCGATCCCTTTGCCGCCGAGATGCGCGACGGCAAGCTCTATGGCCGTGGCGCCGTCGACATGAAGGGCGGCATCGCCGCCTTCGTTGCCGCCTGCGCCGATCATCTCGCGAAAGCGCCGCGTCATGGCTCGATCAGCCTGCTCATCACCGGCGACGAGGAGGGCGTCGCCAAGGATGGCACCGCGCCGCTGATGGCCTGGCTCGCCGAGCGAGGCGAGGTGCCGGATTTCTGCCTCGTCGGTGAGCCGACCTGCCGCGAGCGCCTCGGCGATGTGGTGAAAATCGGCCGGCGCGGCAGCATCAGCGCCGCGATCACGGTGTTCGGCACCCAAGGCCATGTCGCCTATCCCGCCCGCGCCGACAACCCCGCGCATCGCCTCGTGCGCGCGCTCGCGGCCTTGATCGCGGCGCCGCTCGATGCCGGCTCTGCCCATTTCGAGCCCTCTTCCCTGCAAATCACCAGCATCGATATCGGCAATCCGGCCGGCAACGTGATCCCGGCCGAGGCGCGCGCGCGGCTCAATATCCGCTTCAACGACCACCATAGTGGTGCTTCGCTGGATGCCTGGCTGCGCGCGACACTCGCCCAGCACGCCGAGCGCTCGGTGATCGAGACGGCGATCAGCGGCGAGGCGTTTCTGACCGAGCCGGGGCCGGCGGTTGCGCGTCTCGCCGCGGCGATCGCGGCCGAGTGCGGGATCACGCCAGCGCTCGAGACCGGGGGCGGGACGTCGGATGCGCGTTTCATCTCCCGCTACTGTCCGGTCGCCGAATTCGGGCTGGTCGGCGATACCATGCATCAGGTGGACGAGCGCGTCCCGGTTGCCGATCTCTGGCGGCTGAAGGCGATCTACGGCCGGATTCTCGCGGATTTCCTGGCATGAATTCGGGGGTCGCCGCTCTCGCCTCGGGCCTCCGCACAGCCGCCCTGCTCGCCGCCGGCCGGCCGGCCGGGATCGCGGGGATCGAGCCCGGTCTCGCCGGCGCGCGGCGCAGCTTCCTCGCCGCCTTTCTCTCGTTCCCGCTCTTCGTCCTGCTTCGCCTGCTCGATTGGTCCGAGGGCGGATTGCCGCCTCATCCGGGCCATGTGGCGGTGCTCGACGGGCTTGGCTTCGTCGTGGGCTGGGCGGGGTTTGCGCTCATCACCCGTCCGCTCGTTGGAGCGATCGGGCGCGCGCCGCTCTGGCCGCGTTATCTCGCGGTGTGGAACTGGTGCAATTTCGCCCAATACGTGCTGCTTGCCTTCGGTGCCATGCCGGAAATCCTCGGCGCGCCGGCGATCGTGCAGCAAACGGCGGCGCTCGTGACCTTCGGCTGGGCGATCTGGCTCGAATGGTACGGAACCCGGCTTGCGCTCGCCATCGGCGGCGTGCCGGCGGCGCTCTTCACCCTGCTCGACCTCGCGATCGGCATCGCACTCGCCGGCCTGACCGATCTGTTCGCATGAGGTCTCAAGGCAAAACCTTCTTTTTCTGAAGAAAAAGACTTTTTTTCCGGTTTCTCGGAGCGTCAACTTTCCTCGGAGCGGGCAGCGCCTGCGGCGCTGCCCAACGAACAAAAGTTTTTTGGTTCTTTTTTTCAAAAAAGAACATTTTTTATTCTTACGACACAGACCCGCGAAACGGATCGAGACCGTCCGGGTAGCGCACCGCGGTCAGGCAGAGCCCGGCGGCGGGAGCGGTCGGGCCGGCGTGGGCGCGGTTGCGGGCGGCGAGCGCGCGGGCGATCGCGGCGATGTCCCAGCGCCCCTCGCCCACCCATTTCAGGGAGCCGACCATGTTGCGCACCTGGTGGTGGAGGAAGCTCCGTGCCTCGGCGATGATGGTTATTTCCTCCCCCTCCCGCGTGACGTCGAGCCGATCGAGGGTGCGGAGCGGGGTTTTGGCCTGGCAGGCGCTGGCGCGGAACGAGGTGAAATCATGCCGTCCGAGCAGCGTTTGCGCCGCCGCGTGCATGGCGGCCGCGTCGAGCCGATGCGGGACATGCCAGACCCGGCCTGCGGCAAGCGCCGGCCGCGCCGCGCGGTTGAGAATGGTATAGCGATAGGCGCGACCGATGGCTGAGAACCGCGCACTCCATCCCGGCGGCGCCGGGGCCGCGGCGAGCACGGCGACGGGGTGGGGCTTGAGATGATGATTGAGGGCCGCCTGCAAGCGCTCGGGGGCGAACTCGGCCGCGAGCGCGATCCCGACGACCTGGCCCGCCGCGTGGACCCCGGCATCGGTGCGCCCAGCCGCGGTACTTGCCACCGGCGCGCCGTGATTGAGCCGTGCCGCCGCCTCTTCCAAAACCTCCTGGACGGATAACCCGACCTCCTGGCGCTGCCAGCCGACGAAGGGCGCACCGTCATATTCGAGCCGCAACGCGAATCCCGGCATCAGCCGAGCCGGTGGCCGGGCGCGATCGGGTGGCCGCGGAGAAATTCCGGGACCAAGAGAGCGCTCCGCCCGGAGAGCTGAACCCGGAGCGGGCGGAGAATGCCCTCGCCGCAGGCGATGGCGAGGCGATCGTCGCATACCTCACCCGGCGCCGCGCCATTCGATCCCGGCTCGGCGCGCGCGGCGAGGATTTTGAACGTCGCGCCATCGAGGGTCGCGAACGTGCCGGGCCAGGGGTTGAGGGCGCGAATTTGCCGGGCGATGAGCGGGGCCGGCCGGGTCCAGTCGATGCGCCCGTCATCGCGGCCGAGTTTCGCGGCATAAGTCGCGCCCGGCGGCTGGGGGCGCGGGGGCGGATTTTCGGCGAGCGCGCGCAGAATGAGCCTGGCGCCGAGAGCGGCGAGACTGTCGTGCAATGTTGCGGCCTCGGTCTCACCGCTGATCGGGACCGCCTCCTGGAGCAGGATCGGCCCGGTATCGAGCCCGGCCTCCATTTGCATGATGGTGACGCCGGTTTCGGTATCGCCGGCGAGGATCGCGGCCTGGATCGGGGCGGCGCCCCGCCAGCGCGGCAAAAGGCTCGCATGGATGTTGAGGCAGCCGCGGCGGGGGGCGGCGAGGCAGGCGGGCGGCAGGATCAGCCCATAGGCGGCGACGATGGCGGCATCGAGATCGAGCGCCGCGAACGCGGCTTGCTCGGCGGCATCGCGCAGTGTCGTCGGCATGCGGAGGGAAAAGCCGAGCCGCTCGGCCGCAAGCTGCACCGGCGTCGGGCGCGGCTTCTGCCCCCGTCCGGCGGGGCGCGGTTTCTGGCAATAGACCACGGCGATCTCATGCCCCGCCGCGGCGAGGGCGTTGAGCGCCGGTACGGCGAAGGCGGCACTCCCCATCACCGCGAGCCGCATCTCAGCCCGCCGCTTTCTGGCGCTGCTCCTTGGCGAGGCGGCGGAGGATCATGTTTCGCTTGAGGGGGGACAGATGATCGACGAACAGTATGCCGTCGAGGTGGTCGATTTCGTGCTGGAGACAGGCGGCGAGCAGCCCGTCGGCGGTGATTTCCCGGCTTTTGCCGTCGAAATCGGAGAAGCGGACGGTGACGCGGGCGGGCCGCGTGACATCGGCGTATTGATTGGGGAGCGAAAGACAGCCCTCCTCGCGGGTTGCCGTCTCGGCGCTCGTCGCGGTAACGGCGGGGTTGACCATCACCACCGGCGCCGGCTTGTCCTCGGGCTGAAGATCGACGATGCAGAGCCGGAGTCCGACGCCGACCTGCGGCGCGGCGAGGCCGATGCCGGGGGCGGCGTACATCGCCTCGAACATACGCGGCACGAGATCGGCGACGAGCGCGCCATCTTCCGGCCGCACCGGGCGGGCGCGGGCTTTGAGGCGCGGGTCAGGCGCAATCAGGATGCTGAGGGGGGCGGGCGACATGGAGCGGGATATATCGCGCGCGCGCCCTGGTTTCCAGAGCGCGTCGCGGCCCGATTTTGCCGCCCCCTCTTGCAACGCTCTCATGCCTTGCCAAAATCTCTTGCAGCCGGGACGCCCGAGCGGGTTCCGGCGCCAGCTTCGCTCCAAGGAGGAGGCCCGATGTCGTCGCGTCTGTTCACGTCGCCGCTGTTTCTCGGTTTCGATCATCTCGAACAGATGCTCGAACGCGCCGCGAAATAGATCGGA
>JAKAQU010000106.1 GCA_021819535.1 Pseudomonadota bacterium
CGAGCCGGGGGCCGGCGCTCACGCATGTGAGCTTTCGCCTCCGTGCCGGCGAAACGCTCGCCCTCGTCGGACCTTCGGGTGCTGGAAAATCGACGATCCTCGAAATCCTGCTCGGCTTCATCCGCCCCGAACATGGCCGGGTGACGCTGAACGGCGCCGACATCGTCTCCATCGTGCCTTCGGCACTCGCCGAACTCACCGCCTGGATCGGCCAGAAGCCGATGATTTTCGCCGGCACGCTCGCCGAGAATATTCGTTTCGCGCGCCCCGAGGCGAGCGATGCCGCGGTAATGGAGGCGGCACGTCTCGCCCGCGTGAGCGATTTCGCAACGCACCTGCCCGACGGGCTGGAGACCGAGATCGGCGAGGGCGGTTTCGGCCTGTCCGGCGGCGAGGCGCAGCGCGTCGCGATCGCCCGCGCCTATCTCAAGAACGCGCCGCTTCTTCTGCTCGACGAGCCGACCGCGCATCTCGATCCGGCAACCGAGGCCGAAGTGATCGAGAGTTTGCGCCGGCTCGCCATCGGGCGGACGGTCATTCTCGCCAGCCATTCGGCGGCAATGCGCGATTTCGGCGGCCGGCGGCTCGATCTCCGCCAGGGCCGGATCATGTCGGTGCCCGCGCGCGGGGTGGCATGAGGACGGATTGGCAGCCGGTTTGGCGTATCATCGCGCTCTGGCGCGGGCGGTGGTTCATGCTTCTGCTCGGCGCGGTGATCGCGCTCGCCGCCGCCGCCGCCGGGGTCGGGCTGATGGCGTCGGCCGGCGGGCGGCTCGCCGGCGGGCTGATCGGCCTCGGGACGGCCGGGGCCATGGCCGGGGGCCTGCGCGCCCTTGGCGCCGGGCGCGTCGGATTGCGTTATCTCGAACGCCTCGTCACCCATGATGCGATGTTTCGCGCGCTCGGCGATCTCCGCGTGTGGTTTTTCCGCGGCCTCGCTAGGAGCGCCGCCGGCGGCCTCGGGTTTCGCCGCGCCGGTGACGTGCTCGCCCGTCTCGTCAATGATGTTGAGGCATTGGACGGGCTTTACCTTCGTATCCTGATCCCGCTCGCGGCGATCCTGGTTCTGCTGCCGGCGCTCATCATTCTGGCGGCGCGGCAAAGCCCGCTTTTGGCCGCGGTCTTGGGCGTGCTGTTTCTCATCGCGGCCTTCCTCCTGCCCCGGCGCGCGGCGCGCGGCACGCTCGCCATCGGCGAGCGTCTCGGGCAGGCGATGGCAGCACTCCGCATCGCGGTTCTCGATGCGGTGAGCGGCATTCGCGAGGTGCGGGCCTTTGGCGCCGAAAACCGTATGCTGAGCCTGGTCCAGGCGCGGAGCAGCGCGCTGTTCGCGGCCCAGCACGAGGAGGCGCGCCGCGTCGCCCGCGCAGGCGCCGCGGCCATGCTGGCCGGACAGGCGGCAATTTTCGCGGTTTTGCTCGCGGCCGCAATGTTGCCGGCAGGACGCGGGGGTGTCGCCTATGCGGCGATCCTGTTCCTGACCCTCGCCGCGTTCGAGGCCATCGCCGGCCTGCCACGCGCCGGCGCGCTCGCCGGACGGATCGTCGCGGCAGCCCGGCGCGTTCTCGTCGCGGCGGCGGAACCGCGCGCGGCGGCAGAACCACCGGTTGCGATCCTTCGGCCCGAGGGCTACGCGCTCCGTTTCGATGCGGTTTCCTTCCGCTGGGGCGAGGACCGGCGGCCGGTTCTCGCCGGCCTCACGCTCGAAATACCGGAGGGCGCCCATGTCGCGCTTCTCGGCCCTTCGGGCGCCGGCAAATCGACATTGGCCGCACTCGCGCTCAAGACCGCCGTGCCGACAGCGGGGCGCATCCTGCTCGGCGGCGCCGATTATGCGGCACTGCCGGCGGCCGAAATCCGCCGCCGCATCGCCTGGCTCGGGCAGATGACGCATCTTTTCGACGACACCATCCGCGCCAATCTCCTCCTCGCCCGGCCGGATGCCGATGAGGCCGCCTTATGGGCGGCACTCGATGCGGCACGCATAGCCGATGTCGTCGAAAACCTCCCCAAAGGATTGGACACCTGGGTCGGCGAAGGCGGGGCGCGCTTCTCCGGCGGCCAGGGGCGAAGGCTCGCCCTTGCGCGGGCGCTGCTCTCGCCGGCACCGATCCTCATTCTCGATGAGCCGTGTGCCGGGCTCGATGCGGCCACCGAGCGGGAATTTTTCGCCACCCTCAACGAGGCCGCGGCGGGGCGGAGCGTTCTTCTCATCACCCATCGCCTGACCGGGGTCGAGCGGCTCGACCGCATCTGGCGGCTTTCCGGCGGCAAGGCGATCGCCGCCGCCGGCTGACACCCGCGATCGCCCCTCGCCTTGCGCCGCCCGCCCGGCTAAGCTTGCGCGCATGAATGTCGCACTCCGACCCCTGCCCCATCTCACCATCGAAGTGGTGCATGATCTCGTCTGCCCGTGGTGCTATCTCGGCCTGCGGCGGCTGAGGCGCGGGCTTGCCGGCCAGCCGGAGGTCGAGATCGCGTTCACGTGGCGCGCTTTCCTGCTCAATCCCGATATGCCGCGCGCCGGCATGACGCGCGATGAGTATCTGATCCGCAAATTCGGCAATGAGGAGCGGGCGCGGCGCTTGTTCGCCTCGATCGCTCAGATCGGGCTCGCCGAGTGCGTGGCCTTTCGCTTCGATCGCGTCCGGCACATGCCGAGCAGCGTCGATGCCCATCGCCTGGTACGCTTCGCTGCCCGTGCCGGTCGTGATCTCGAGGTCGTCGAAGCACTGTTCGCGGCGCATTTCAACGAAGGCGCCGATATCGGGGACGTTTCCTGCCTGACCGCGATCGCCGCGCAAACCGGCCTCGATGCCGGAGAGGTGCGGCAATTCCTGACCAGCGATCAGGAGATCGATGCCGTCCACGCCGATAATCTCCGCGCCCACAGGCTTGGCATCAACGGCGTTCCCTGCTTCATCATCGGCGGTGGCCATGCCATTGCCGGCGCACAGGAGCCGGCGGTCATCAGCCGGCTCATCGATGTCGCTTTGCTCGAAAGCGCTGCCTTCTGACCGCCCGCCCCTGCGGCACGCTGCCGACGCGGGCTAGGCCAAAAGCCGTGTGAGGCCGAGCATCAACAGCAGCATCGCATTGACGGCGAAGATCACCGGGCTTGCCGTGCGCACCGCATCGCGCAAAGCGCGCCCCGCCGCCCCGCCGGCGATGCCAAGCGCGATGAGCGCCGGCATGGTGCCAAGCCCGAACACCGCCATCGCGAGGGCGCCGCGCCATATCGCGCCACTTCCGGCGGCGACGGCAAGCGCGGCGTAGAGAAAGCCGCAGGGGAGAAAACCGAGCGCCGCCCCCCTCACCATTTCACCGAAAAAACCGCGGCCGCCGCGGCTCATGCGCGAGAGAAAGACGGCCGGCCCACGCAACCCCGCAGAAAACGCGACCGATGAGCGCCCACGACGCGGAAGCCAGTGCCGTGCCGCCTGATCGGCGAACAGACATGCCGCCAGCAGCAACGCGACACCGCCGAGCCGGGTGAACCATGGCATTGCGGTGATGGCGGCCCCGACGCCGGCGGCAAGCGCCCCGAGCGCCGCATAAACGCCAACCCGGCCGCAATGATAGGGAAGAAGAGCGCCCGCCTGAAAGCGATGGCGCTCGCAAAGTTCCGCCGCTGGCACGCGCGCGAGCCGCCCCGCGGCCTGCGCGACGACGAACGGCCCACACATCGGCCCACAATGCGCGATGCTGCCGACGGCGCCCGCGACGAGCAATCCGACGAGAACACCCCCTTGCGCGAACCACGCGAGCCCGCTCGCGTTACAGAGTGGAGAAAACAAAGAAAGAACATCACGCATCAATGCATTTTACCAACCAATCATTCTTCCCGCATTGATCTATCTCAACGCGCGAATTTCCAATGCGCCTATTCTGATGCGGGGAGATTTATCGGCCAGACGATCGCGTAGGTGAAGGAGTTTTCGATGAATGACGAGGAAAAATTCAGCGCGCTCGTGATCGGGGCGTTGATGGCGGTGTTCGCGCTGATCGGGCTCATGCTCGCGTCCCACGCGCTCGATGTCGAGATGTCGATTTTCGGCTGGTCGCTCGCGGCGTTCGCGCTCGTGTTCCTGTTCGGCCTGATCCGCCGCCATTTCGATCAGGAAGCGGCGGCGAAGAACGAAGAGGTGCGCCGTCATGGCTGAAAGTGCCGGATACGTGGCGGCATCCGCCATTCGCTATAACGATGATGTCGTCAAGAAATTCGTCATCGCCACCATGTTCTGGGGGATCGTCGGCATGGCGGTCGGCGTTTTCATCGCCGCCGAACTCGCCTGGCCTTCGCTCAATTTCTGGCCGCCCTATCTCAATTTCGGCCGCATCCGCCCGGTGCATACGTCGGCCGTCATCTTCGCGTTCGGCGGCTCGGCGCTGCTCGGGACATCTTTTCATGTCGTGCAGCGGACCTGCCGGGCACGATTGTTCGGCGGCACCGCGCTCGCGAATTTCATATTCTGGGGCTATCAGTTCTTCATCGTCATGGCAGCACTCTCCTATGTTCTCGGCTTTTCCAAAAGCCGGGAATATGCCGAGCCGGAATGGCATCTCGATGTCTGGCTGGTGATCGTCTGGGTCGCGTATCTGATCGCCTTCACCGGCACGGTGCTGCGACGGACGGAGCCGCACATCTATGTTGCCAACTGGTTCTATCTTTCATTCATCATCACGATCGCGATGCTGGTGATCGTCAATAACCTTGCGATACCGGTTTCGATCTACGCCGCGAAGAGTTATTCGGTGTTTTCCGGCGCCCAGGATGCCCTCGTGCAATGGTGGTACGGCCATAACGCGGTCGGATTCTTTCTCACCGTGCCGTTCCTCGGCATGATGTATTATTTCATTCCGAAAGCCGCCAACCGGCCAATCTATTCCTACCGCCTTTCCATCGTGCATTTCTGGTCCCTGATTTTCATCTATATCTGGGCCGGGCCGCATCATTTGCACTGGACAGCACTTCCCGACTGGACGCAGACCGTGGGCGAGGCGTTCTCCGTCATGCTGTGGATGCCATCCTGGGGTGGCATGATCAACGGGCTGATGACGCTCTCGGGCGCGTGGGACAAGCTGCGCACCGATCCGGGCCTGCGCTTTTCCGTGACCTCGGTTGGGTTTTACGGCATGGCGACCTTCGAGGGGCCGGTGATGTCGGTGCGCACCGTCAATGCGCTCAGCCATTACACCGATTGGGGCATCGGCCATGTCCATTCCGGCTCGCTCGGCTGGGTCGCGATGATCAGTTTCGGCGCGATCTATTATCTCGTGCCCAATCTCTGGGGCCGCAGCGGGCTCTATTCCCATCGGCTGGCCGCCTGGCATTACTGGATTTCGACGCTCGGCATCGTGCTCTACATCAGCGCGATGTGGGTCGCCGGGATCATGGAAGGGCTGATGTGGCGCGCCTATGACACGCAGGGCTTCCTGCAATACTCCTTCATCGAAAGCATCAACGCGGTCCATCCGCTTTTCATCATCCGCTGGCTGGGTGGGGTGTTCTTCCTCGCCGGCATTCTGATCATGGCCTACAATCTGATCATGACCGTCCGCAGCCCGCGCACCGCGGCGCGTGCCACAGACATTTCCGGCCTTCCCCTTCCCGCCGTTGGAGATTGAGCGATGGCATTCCGCCACGAAACACTCGAAAAAAATGTCATATTGCTCCTGGTTCTGTCGCTCCTCGTGGTCACGATCGGTGGCATGGTGGAAATCATTCCGCAATTCTTCGTCGAAAACACGATCGAGCATGTGAAGGGCGTGCGTCCTTATTCGCCGCTCGAACTCGCGGGGCGAAACATTTATATCCGCGAGGGGTGCTATCTCTGTCATAGCCAGCAGATCCGCGCACTCCGCGACGAGATCGAACGCTACGGGCATTACAGCCTCGCCGCCGAGAGCATGTACGACCATCCGTTCCAATGGGGATCGAAGCGGATCGGGCCAGATCTCGCGCGCGTCGGCGGCAAATACTCGAACGACTGGCACTATGCGCATCTCCGCAATCCACAATCGATGGTTCCGGAAAGCCTGATGCCGCGCTACGCCTTCCTCGATGAGACGCCGCTTTCCTATGATCGTATCGCCGATGATCTCCGCACCAATATCGCGGTCGGCGTGCCTTACACCAAGGACGATATCGCAAACGCCATCGCCGATGTCGAATCGGAGGCCAATCCCGACGCCGACCACGCAGCACTCCTCAAGCGCTACCCGAAGGCGGTGGTGGTCAGCAAGACCGGGCCCTACATCAGCGAAATGGATGCCCTTGTCGCCTATCTGCAGATGCTCGGAACCCTGGTCGATTTCGCTGATACCAGCGAAGAAAAACTTGATCGTTGAGAGGTGGTTCATGGAATACCACGAACAATTGATGCACTGGCTTGAGACACGCATCCTGCTCGCGGCGATGGCGGTGTTCGTGGCCCTTCTCATCGTCGTCTACTGGCCACGCAACAAGAAGAAAATAGAGCGCCACGGTCTCATCCCCCTGAACGAAGACCACTGAGGAACGACGACATGCCGACCAAAATCGAGAAAGATTCGGTCACCGGACACGAAACCACCGGCCATGAGTGGGATGGAATTCGCGAACTCAATACCCCGCTTCCGAAATGGTGGGTCTATGTCTATATCGCGACGGTCATCTGGGGGATCGGGATGTTCGTCTTGTATCCGGCGATCCCGCTCGGCTCGTGGGTGACCCCTGGCATCCTCGGCTATTCCTCGCGCGCCGATGCGATCGCCGGCGTGAAGGAAATGGCGGCGCTGCATACGACACAAATGCAGGAGATAGGCCAGAAAAGCTTTGCCGAAATCGAAAAGAACCACGATCTGATGGAGGTCGCGCTCACCGCCGGGCGCATCACCTTCGCCAATAATTGTCAGCCCTGTCATGGGCCGAATGGCGAGGGGCGGGTCGGCTATCCCGCACTCGACACTGACGTCTGGCGCTGGGGCGGCAGTATCGAGGCGATCCAGCAGACCATCACCGACGGCATTCGCTCAAACGACCCCGATGCCCGCAACAGCCAAATGCCGAATTTCGGCGGCGATAAATTATTGACCCCGGATCAGATCAACCAAGTCGCAGACTATGTAATTTCTCTCTACGGCAAGGCAAAACCCAATGCCGCGACCGACGCCGGCGCCAAGCTCTTCGCCGATAACTGCGCCCCTTGTCATGGCGCCAAGGGCGAGGGCAGTCGCGAAGTGGGCGCGCCGCCGCTCGCCTCTCACGTGCATCTCTACGGCGATAGCCGCGAGGTGGTCGTGGCACAGATCACCCATCCGCGCATGGGTGTGATGCCGAACTGGAACAAGCGTCTGTCGCCGGCAATGATCAAGGCGGTGGCACTTTACGTGCATTCTCTCGGCGGCGGGGAATAGCGGCGGTAAACTCAGCGGATCGATGTCATGAACGTATCTCACCCACTGCCGGAAGCAGAACTCGCGCCACCAAAATCGCTCTACGCCAACCGGGTGCGCGTTTATCCCAAGGCCATAGATGGCCCGGTGCGGCGGATCAAATGGCTGGTGCTGGTTCTCTGTCTTGCGATTTATTACGCGGTGCCCTGGCTGCGCTGGAACCGCGGGCCGGATGCGCCGCATCAGGCGGTTCTGCTCGATATGTGGAACGAACGCTTCTATTTTTTCAATGTCGAGCTTTGGCCACAGGATATCTGGTTTCTCACCGGCATTCTGGTGTTGAGTGCGGTTGCGTTGTTTCTCGTCACCAGCCTGTTCGGACGCCTCTGGTGCGGCTTCAGTTGTCCGCAGACGGTATGGACCGATCTTTTCATGCTCGTCGAGCGCAAGATCGAGGGCGATCGTAATGAACGCATCCGCCGCGATCATGGCCCGCTCAATTTCGACAAAATCTGGCGTAAAGGCGCAAAACACGCAGTATGGCTGTTCGTTGCGTTCTGGACCGGCGGCGCCTGGGTCATGTATTACGTCGACGCACCGACCGTGGTGCGTGAATTCTGGACCGGTCAGGCCTCGACCAGCGTCTATGTGTTCACCTTTCTGCTCACCGCGACCACCTATCTCCTCGCCGGCTGGGCGCGCGAGCAGGTATGCACCTATATGTGCCCGTGGCCGCGGTTCCAATCGGCGATGCTCGATGAGAATACCTTTGTTGTTACCTATGAAGACTGGCGTGGCGAACCGCGTGGCCATGGAAGACGCGTCGGTCGCGATGCCGGCCGGCACGCACTCGGCGATTGCGTCGATTGCAACGCCTGCGTTCATGTCTGTCCCATGGGCATCGACATTCGCGACGGCGTCCAGCTCGAATGCATCAATTGCGGTCTCTGCATCGACGCCTGCAACCATGTCATGGCCAAAACCGACAGCCCGCCCTGGCTGATCACCTGGGATACTTTCACCCGCCAGACGACCAAGAAAACCGGCACGCGGCCGCCGCTCAATCTCATCCGCCCACGCACCCTGATCTATCTCGGCGTTCTCGCCATCGGCACCATTGTTCTGGCGACGGGGCTTCTGATGCGCGCAACGATCGGGCTCTCCGTTGCCCATGACCGCGCGCCGCT
>JAKAQU010000107.1 GCA_021819535.1 Pseudomonadota bacterium
ACCGCCCGCCTCAAAGGCGCCAGCCCTTTCAACGTCGTCCTCGCCGCCCTCGCGTAGTTCCTGATCAAAACCCCTCGCGCCCGCAAAAACCATAGGGGGTGGGTAATTGCCCTCTTTCGCCGCCCTCGCCGCGCGCCTGATCCGCCCCGACCCGACCGACAGCCCGATTTCCTTCGCGGCCTTCCGCGCCACCATCACCCGGCCCCTCTTCGCTGCCGTCTTCACCGCGCACCCGACCTTTTCCCTCCCGGCTTTGGTCGCGCGCGCGCTCGCCGAGCGTGCCTCCGGGCGGGCGGCGCCGGATTTCCCGACCCATCGCGCCGCCGCGCCGCCGACCCTCGCCGATGAGTTCGCGCAAGCGGTGGCGGCGATCACCCATGGCCGCGACGCGCTCGATGCGCTGAACGCGGCACTGCTCGACGCCGCCCGCGTCACCTGGCCCGATCGCTGGGCCGAACTCGTGCCGGCGCCGATCGTGCTCGCAAGCTGGGTCGGCTACGATACCGACGGCCGCACCGACATCCATTGGTGGGACACGCTCCGGCTGCGTCTGACGATGAAGCATCTGCAGCTTGCGCGGGTTGCCGCCGACCTCGCGCCTCTCCCCGCCCCGGCGCTATCGGCGCGCATCGCCGAGGCCGAGGCGATGGTGGCAACCCAGCTCGCATTGTGCCCCGATTCCGCCGATCCCGCGGCGGTGAGCCGTTTCGCCCATGTCCTGGTCGAAGGGCGCGAGACGGCGCTCACCACGCCGTCGCCCCTTCTTCCCGCCTTTGCCGCCGCCATCGCCGCCGCCGCGCCCGAGGAGGCCCGCGCCCTGGCCGTCGCGCGTGCCGGGCTGGTCTCGCACGGCCTCGCTTTGGCGCATACCCATCTCAGGCTCAACGCGGCGCAGCTCCACAACGTCGCGCGGCTTCGGCTCGGCCTTGCCGATTCGCCCCAGGATCCCTCGCGCCGACGCCGTCTCCTCACCGCGATCAATGCCGCACTCGACAGCGTGGTGCCGGTCCCGGTCGATTTCGGCGGCATCCTCGCCGAGCGTGCCTCAGCCGCGCAGCTGATGATGGTGGCGGCGCAGATCATCAAGCATATCGATGGCGCAACGCCGATCCGCTTCCTGATCGCCGAGACCGAGAGCGGCTACACGCTGCTCGCCGCCCTTTGGCTCGCGCGCCTCCATGGCATCGCCGAACGGATCGAGATCTCGCCTTTGTTCGAGACCGCGGAAGCGCTGGAGCGTGGGGTGCGGGTCTTGGAAGAGGCGCTCCGCAGCCCGCATTGGCGGGCCTATCTCGGCGCCATGGGGCGGATTTGCCTGCAATTCGGCTATTCCGATTCCGGCCGCTTCGTCGGCCAGCTCGCGGCGAGCTATCTGATCGAGCGGCTGCGGCTCAAAATCGCCGAGACCCTGGCGCGGCATGGCCTCGGCGATATCGAGGTGGTGCTGTTCGACACCCATGGCGAGAGCATCGGCCGCGGCGCCCATCCGGGATCGCTCGCCGAGCGGCTTTCTTATCTCTCGCCCGCCGAGAGCCGCCATGCGTTGCGCGCGGCCGGGTTTCGCCTGCGTCAGGAAACCTCGTTCCAGGGCGGCGATGGCTATCTTTTGTTCGCAACCCCGGAACTCGCGCGGGCGAGCATCGCCCGGATCGCCGACCACGCGCTGATGCCGGCTCGCGAGGAGGCCGATCCGGTCTATGCCGAAGCCGATTTCGCCGCCGATTTCTTCGCAACCATCCGCGCCGCCATGGCCGAATTGCTGGAGGATCGGGGCTATGCCGCGCTTCTCGGCATGTTTGGCCCGGCGCTGATCGAACGCGCCGGCTCCCGCCCGCAGGCGCGCACCGAGGACGGGCTTTCGGGCCCGGCACGCATCCGCCATCCGCGCGAACTCCGCGCCATTCCGAACAACGCCATCTTGCAGCAGATCGGCTGGTTCGCGAACACGCTCCACGGTCTCGGCGCGGCGCTCGCCCGCCATCCCGAGACGGCCGAGGATCTGGGCGCCGCAAGCCCCCGCTTTCGCCGCGCGCTCGAACTTGCCCGCCATGCCCTCCGCCATTCCGATATCGACGTCCTGCGCGCGGTCGCGGCAATGTTCGATTCCGGGGCCTGGCTCGACCGCGCCGCACGGGCACGGGCGCCCGCCGGGCGCCGAGAGAGACTGCTCGCTGTCGCGCGGGCAATCGAGCGGCTCGGCCAGACCGCATCGGTGCAGCGGCTCTTTCGCCGCTTGCAGGCCGACCATCTCGCGCTCTCGGGCGTCTGGCCGGAGGCGCCGCGCATGGCGGCGCGCGAGGTGTTGCTGCATGCGCTGCGGCTCGCGCTGATCAGCCGGCTATGGCTGCTCGCGACCGAAATCCCCGATTTCGCGCCGCGCGAGGGGGTGACACGCGGCGCGATCGAGGCGCGCATCCTGCAACTCGATATCCCCGCCTCGCTCGCGGAACTCGCGCAAATTTTCCCGCCCACCGCCGATCCCGCCGCCGCCTGCGATTTCGCCGAGCCGCACGATCGCCACACCCCCATCGCCTACGCCCGCGAACACGCCGAAATCTTCGCCCCGATGGCCGCACTCTTCGACCTGATCCGCGAAATCGGCACCGCTCTCAGCCACGAAATCGGTGCCTTCGGGTGATGGCGGAAGACGCTGCTATCCCCGCCTCAGCAGGCGTGCCGCCTCGGGCGCGAAATAGGTCAGAACACCGTTCGCCCCGGCGCGCTTGAAGGCGAGGAGGCTTTCCATCATGGCGCGGTGATGGTCGAGCCAGCCATTGCCCACCGCCGCCATGATCATCGCGTATTCGCCCGAGACCTGATAGGCGAAGGTCGGCACGCCGAACCGGTCCTTCACCCGCCGCACGATGTCGAGATAGGGAAGCCCCGGCTTGACCATCACCATATCGGCGCCCTCGGCGAGGTCGAGGGCGACCTCGGCGAGAGCCTCGTCGCTGTTGGCGGGGTCCATCTGATAGGTTTTCTTGTCCCCGACCAGGGCGCCCGAAGAGCCGACGGCGTCGCGGAACGGGCCATAGAAGGCCGAGGCATATTTCGCCGCGTAGCTCATGATCCTTGTATGGATCAGGCCCTCGGCGTCGAGTGCGGCGCGGATCGCGCCGACCCGGCCGTCCATCATGTCGGAAGGGGCGATGATATCGATCCCGGCTTCGGCCTGCACCACCGCCTGGCGCGTCAGCACGTCGAGCGAGGCATCATTGGCGACGTAGCCATCGCGGATCACGCCGTCATGGCCGTGATCGGTATAGGGATCGAGCGCGACATCGCCGACCAGGGCGAGCGCCGGGAATTCGCGCTTCAAGAGCCGCGCTGCCTGGCACATGAGATTGTCAGGGTTGGTCGCCTCGCTGCCCTCGGCGTCCTTTTTCTCGGCCGGGGTTGCCGGAAACAGCGCGATCGCCGGGATGCCGAGTGTCACCGCTGGCGCCACGTGGGCGGCGAGACGATCGAGGGTCACGCGGACGACGCCGGGCATGGAGGCGACCTCGGTGGTGTGCCCGCTTCCCTCGATCACGAAGATCGGCCAGATCAGATCATCGACACTGAGCCGGTTCTCCGCGACCAAGAGGCGTGTTGGCGCATCCACCCGGTTGCGGCGCATGCGCCGCGCCGGAAACTGCCCGAGCGTCATCGCGTCCTCCTCGTTCCTCACGCCAAGCTGCGCAATTCTATCAATTTTCCGGACGATAGACCAGGATCGCCGCGGTCGCGTTGTTCGACATGCCGGTCGGGCCGGGAAGGGATTGGTCGAGGACATAGCCCGCGATGTCGTGGGGAAGGTTGATGTTCGAGGCATTGGCCGGGCGGGCGACGAACAAGCGGTCGAGATCGGGCGCGAAGAGACCGGTGCGGGCGCCGGCGTCGGTTGCGACCGGCGGGGCGGCGAAATAGCCGCCGGGCGCGCCGTCCTGGATGGTGAAGAGGGAGATTTCCCCGCCGCCGCAGGTCGCATAGATGCGTTGATGGTTGGCATCGAAGAACACGCCATCGGCATCGCGGCAGGCGGGCGATGTCCCGAGCACCTCGCCCTTGTTGCGGTCATAGAGCACCATCAGCGGCGGATTGCGAAAGATGGTGGCAAGGAGCGGCCCCTTGGGGTCGATGGCCAGCGAATAATTGTCCGCCCCGCGCAGATTGCGCCAGCGGCCGATGATCTTGCCGCCATCGATATCGACGACATCGATCTCATCCGCGTCCGGGATGTTGACAAAGATGTGACCGTTCGCGGGGTCGATCGCGAAGCCCTCGGGATGGGCCGGGAGATGGACATTGGCGATCACATTGCGCTTGGCGGGATCGATGATCGCGAGCCCGCCATGGCCGTAGCCGACGACGACATGGCCGTTGCGCGGATCGACGAGGATGTTGTCGGCGTCAGAGTCGAGCTTGATGCGGCCGATTTCCTTGGCGTTGTCGCCGCGAAAGACGCGCACGCTGCCATCCCCGCCATTGGCGACATAGACGGTATCCGTCGCGGCCGAGAAGCCGATCCCCTGTGGGCGGTCGAGACCCTTGATACGACGCAGGACGCGGCGGCTCCGCCAATCGACGACATCGACCGAATTATTGCCGAATTCGGCAACGTAGAGAAGTTGTCGTTTGCCATCGAGGGCGAGGTGATCGATCCGTCCGAGCGTGTTGGGAAGCGCGATCGTTGCTTCGAGCGCCAGCGGCTGGCTCGCCGATGACACCGGCTGGCCGATCAAGGCGAGGCCGAGCAGTGTCGCGACACCTAGAATGCGCGGAAATATTATGTTCATGTTCGATACAACCCCCGAATCGATACAACCCCTGAAGCGAGCCACGTTGGTTCAGTTTTCTTCCAGCAAAAACGCCCGTATGGCACGGATGCTTTCTCTATCCATCAAGGCCGGCGCATGGCCGGCGTCACTCACTTCGAGCGGCCTGGCCCCGGTCTTGACCATGCGCTCGAAGGTTTTCGGCAAGAGGAGATCGCTGTTTTCGCCGCGTATGGCAAGCACGGGGGCGGAAATCTTGTCCCACCATGGCCAGAGTTCGACATCGATCGCGAGCGAAGAGCGGATCGGCTTGGCGATGCCGGGGTCGTAATGGAGTGCGACCCGCCCATCCGGCAAGGGCCGTGCCGAAGTCTGGGCGAGATGTTCCCATTGCGCGTCTGAAAGCAGGCCGAAACCGGCATGAACGTGGCGGAGATGCGCTTCGAGCGCCAACATATCGGCAAATTCCGGCCGCACGGCCATGTAGTCGCGAATGCGCGCGATCGCCCGCCCCGGCACCATCTGCCCGACATCGTTCAATACGAGCTTCGCGATCGGCGCGCCGGGGGAGGCTGCGATCATCATCCCGCAAATGCCGCCCAAGGAGGTGCCGACCCACATCACCCGCTCGCCGAGGGTCGCGAGCAGATGGGCGAGTGCGGTGACATAGGATTGCGGCTGATAGAGGCTGGCATCCGGCAGCCAGTCGGAGGCGCCGCGACCGGGAAGATCGGGGCTGATGACATGAAAGCGATCGGCGAGACCGGCCGCGAGCGCGTCGAAATCGCGCCCGCTCCTTGTCAGCCCGTGGACACAGATCACCGTCGGATTCTTGCGGCTGCCGACCTCGTGGTAACGCATGCGATAGAAGCTGCCGGCGAGAAAATAGCGGATTTCCCCGATCAGGGGCCGCATCAAACAATGCCTTCGGCCCGCAGCGCGGCGATCGCGGCGCCATCGAGGCCAAGGAGATCGCTCAGCACCTCTTCCGTGTGTTCGCCGAGGAGCGGCGGCGGCAGGCGGTAATCGACCGGCGTCACATCGAGCCGTACCGGATTGGCGATCACCTTGACGCGGTCGTTTTCGGCCCCGCTCCGCGCCATTTCCACGACCGCGCCGCGCGCCTTGACTTGCGGGTCGGCGAACACCTCGGAGAGGCGGTTGATCGGCCCGCAGCCGATCTTGAGCGCCTCCAATTTGGCAACCCACCACCCGGTCGGCTGCGCCGCCATTACCGGCGCCAGCGTCTCCGTCACCAGCGCGCGGTTTTCGACGCGGGCGGCGTTGGTCGCGAAACGCGGATCGGCGAGCAGATGATCGAGATCGAAAGCCGCACAGAAACGCTGAAACGTCGGGTCGTTGCCGATCGAGAGTACGATATGCCCGTCGGCGGTCGCGAAGACTTGATAGGGCACGATGTTCGGATGCTGGTTGCCGAGGCGCGGCGGGTTCTCGCCGGTCGCGAGATAATTCATGCCCTGATTGGCGAGCCAGGCGACATGGGCATCGAGCATGCCGATATCGATCCGCTGGCCATGCCCGGTCTGCTCGCGATGGCGGAGGGCGGCGAGGATACCGATGCAGCCATAGAGCCCGGCGAAAAGATCGGCGACCGGCACCCCGACCTTCTGCGGCAATCCGTCCGGCTCGCCGGTGAGGCTCATGACGCCGCCCATCGCCTGGATCAGGCTGTCATAGCCGGGGCGCGGCGCATAAGGTCCGGTCTGGCCGAAGCCGGTGATCGAGGCGTAGATCAGGCGCGGAAATTTCTCGTGCAACTGCTCATAGCCGAGGCCGTATTTGGCGAGCGCGCCGACCTTGAAATTCTCGACCAGGATGTCGGAGCGCGCGATCAGGGCGAGCGCCAGCGCCTGGCCCTTTTCGCTCGCGATATCGAGGGTGACGGAGCGCTTGTTACGATTGACGCCGGTGAAATAGGCGCTCTCGCGGCTCCCCGGCATGAAGGGCGGGGCGAAGCCGCGGGTATCGTCGCCGCTCCCCGGCTTTTCGATCTTGATCACCTCGGCGCCGAGGTCGCCAAGCATCTGCGTCGCCGTCGGCCCGGCGAGGACGCGGGTCAAATCGAACACACGCAAACCGGCCAGGGGACCGCTCGCCGCCATGGTCACCATCCTCGCTTCTCCGCATCCAGAAACCATTGCCCAGCGGCTGTTCACCGCTTGCAGGGCGCCGGCACTCGGTTCATCTTCGGCCACCGCTTATAGAGACCCATTCACGGGAGGAAAACCCGATGCTTGATCAGCCCATGCCCACCCCGTCGGCCCCGACGCTCGACCAGAATGCGCTCGCCCGCGCCCTTTCCGGCCATCATTTCATCGGCGGTCGTTTCGTGCCCGCGATTTCCGGGCGCAGCTTCGCGGTGCACAATCCCGCGACCGGCGCCGAAGTGGCGCGCGCCGCTGAGGGCGATGCCGCCGATGTCGCGGCGGCGGTGGAAAATGCGGCGCTCGCGCAGAAAGCCTGGGCCAAGGTTCCGGCGCGCAAGCGCGGCGCGCTCGTCGGCCAATGCGCCGCCCTGATCGCCGAGCACGCGGAAGAACTCGCGCGCCTGATCGCGCTTGAGACCGGCAAGGCGCTCCGCACCGAAAGCCGGGTCGAGGCCAATGTAGTCGCCGATATCTTCAGCTTCTTCGGTGGTCTCGGGAGCGAATTGAAGGGCGAGACCGTGCCATTTGCCCCCGATGTGCTCTCGGTCACGGTGCGCGAGCCGCTTGGCGTGGTCGGTGCGATCATCCCGTGGAACGTGCCGATGCTGCTGATGGCGCTGAAAATCGCCCCGGCCCTCGTCGCCGGCAATGCCGTGGTGGTGAAATCGGCCGAGGAGGCACCGCTCGCCGTTCTTCGCATCTGCGAACTGATGAACCGCATCCTGCCGCCAGGCTGCTTCAACATGCTCTCGGGCTTCGGCCCCGAATGCGGCGCGCCGCTCGTCGCCCATCCCAAGGTGCGCAAAGTCACCTTCACCGGCAGCGTCGAGGTCGGGCGCATCGTCGCCCGCGGCGCGGCGGAAAAGCTCATTCCGGTGACCTTGGAACTCGGCGGCAAGAGCCCGATGCTGGTTTTCGCCGATTGCGATTTCGAGAAGACGGTGATGGGCGCCATCACCTCGATGCGCTTCACCCGCCAGGGCCAGAGCTGCACCGCGGCGAGCCGGATCTATGTCGAGCGGCCAATCTTCGAGCGTTTCGTCGCCGCCCTCGCCGAGAAGGTCAACGCCATGGTGATGGGCGACCCGCTCGATGAAAAAACCGATATCGGCACCATCATCAGCGAGGGCCAGTTCGAGAAGGTCAAGGGCTTCATCGCCGAGGGAGCGGCAACCGCGGGCGCGACGGCGCTCGCCTGCAGCGCCATGCCCACCGATCCCGCGCTGAAAAAAGGCCTTTTCCTCCAGCCGCATATCTTCACCGGCCTCACCCGCGAAAGCCGCTTGGTGCGGGAAGAAATCTTCGGCCCCGTCACCTGCGTCTTCCCCTTCGACGATGCCGAAGCGGTGCTGGCCGAGGCGAATGACAGCGAATACGGCCTCGCCGCTTCGCTCTGGACCAATAATCTCAAGCGCGGCCTCGATCTCGCCCACCGGCTGGAGGCCGGCCTCGTGCAGATCAATCAAAACCTCGTCGTCCAGGCCAATCTGTCCTATGGCGGCGTGAAAAGCTCTGGCCTCGGCAAGGAGGCGTCGCTGGAAGCGATGCTGGAGCATTTCACCCATAAGAAGACCATCATGGTGAATTACGGTTAGCAGAGAGTAAAAAACACGGAAAATTATGTTCTT
>JAKAQU010000108.1 GCA_021819535.1 Pseudomonadota bacterium
CAACCCGAAGGTGCACCAGTGAGCGACGCGCTGACGGTCCAGGGTCTCCACACCTATTACGACAAAAGCCATATCCTGCATGGCGTCGATCTCAGCGTCGCCGAAGGCACGATCACGACCTTGCTCGGCCGCAATGGCGCCGGCAAGACGACGACGCTGCGCAGCCTGATCGGCCTCACCCCGCCACGCGAGGGGCGGGTTACGATTTTCGGGCGGGAGACGACGCGCTGGCCGCCGTTTCGGGTGGCGTCGCTCGGCGTCGGCTATGTCCCCGAGGGGCGGCGCATTTTCGCCAATCTCACCGTCGAGGAAAATCTCAAAGTGCCGCGCGGGCGCCGCGGCGCCTGGGACATCGGGCGCATCTACACGCTCTTCCCGCGCCTTGCCGAACGCCGCGGCAATCGCGGGCGGCAGCTTTCCGGGGGCGAGCAGGAAATGCTGGCGATCGCCCGTGCGCTTCTTCTCAATCCGCGCCTGCTCATTCTCGACGAGCCGTCGCAGGGCCTCGCCCCCTTGGTGGTGCAGGAAGTGTTCCGCATCGTCGCGGAGATGCGGGCGGAGGGCATGTCGGTGCTGCTGGTCGAACAGAATGTGCGCATGAGCCTCGCGATCGCCGATTACGCGTTCGTGCTCGACAATGGCGCGATGGTTCATGCCGGCCCGGCGCGCGAACTCGCCGCCGACGAGGCGCGGGTCGAGGCTTTGGCCGGCGCCACCGCCGAAGGCTGGTCGGATGACGCGACCCGGGCGCCGCGTCTTTCCGGCTGACCAGCGGCCGCATTTTCAAACGCTGATGATTTTCAGGCGCTGATGATGAGCGGCTCGGGCGGGGTGAAAAATACCGTATCTCCGTCATCGCCGGCGCGGAACGTGAGGATCGCGAAAAACCCTGGCGCGTCGAGCGCGCTCAGCGGATGGTGCCAGACGCCCCGGCGATAGGTGATCGCCTGGCCGCCGCTCGCGGCGAAGGCCTGTGCGGCGCCGAGATCGGGGTTGCCGGCGGCATCAGCCGGGGCGACGAGGATCAGCGAGCGGGTGACGGCGAGCGGAATGAAGCTCTGCGAATTCCCCGGATGCCGCTCGAACAGCTTGGCTTCGAGCGGGAGCGGGCACGCGGGCGCGGTGGTGAAATCGACATGAAGCCGTGCCGTTGGTCGCGCGTTCACGATCTCATCGACGAGGCGGATTGGCGCGGCACCGGGCGCGAGTTCGGTCACGGTACCGAAGGGCGCGAAAGCCGCCGGGTCGAGCGGGCGGAGGGTGAGTTTCATGAGGATCTCCCGAGCTATGTCAACCCGACCCGCGCCGCCAGGCATGCAGGCGTTCGAGCCAGCCGAGCGCGCGCGCCGAGGCGTGATGTTGCCGCCAGAGCCCGGCCGCGGCGCGGAGTGCCTCGCTCCGCGTCGGATAGGGATGGATGGTTGCGAGGATTTTACGCAAGCCGAGCCGATTTTGCATGGCGAGTGTGGCTTCCGCCAGCATCTCGCCGGCGCCACGGCCGACGATGGTCGCCCCGAGCAGGCGGTCGCGGTCGGGCGCGGTCAGGAGCTTGACGAACCCCTCGCTCTCGCCCTCGATCAACGCGCGGTCGAGTTCGGCGAACGCGTAGCGCGTCACCTCATGGGCGATCCCGGCGTCGCGCGCCTCGCGCTCGTTGAGGCCGACACGGGCGATCTCGGGCGTCGTGAAGGTCACCGCTGGCACCGCGCGATACGCTGGCCGAAAGCGCCAGAGACCTCCGAAAAGCCCGTTGAGTGCCGCATATCCGCCCTGAAACCCGGCGACATGGGTGAATTGGAACGGGCCGCTGACATCGCCGCAGGCAAGAATGTGCGGATAATTGGTCCTGAGCCAGGGATCGGTCGCGATGGTGCCGCGCGCGGTTGGGGTCACACCGATCTCCTCGAGCCCATAGCCGGTGATGCGCGGCTTGCGCCCGACTGCCACCAGGAGACGGTCGAAGGGCAGATGCCGCCCCCCCTCCGCGCCCTCGATCGCGAGCGTAAAACGGCTCCCGTCGCGCACCACTGCGCGGGCCCGATGGCCGGTGAGGACAGTGATCCCGGCGCGCGCCATCGCCTGCGCGAGTTCCGCCGAAACCTCGTCGTCTTCCCGCACCAGCAAACGCTCGGCGAGTTCGACGATGGTGACCTCGGCGCCGAGGCGGGCGAAGGCCTGCGCCAGTTCGCAGCCGATCGGCCCGCCGCCGAGCACCACGAGCCGCCGCGGCAGGGCGTCGAGATCCCAAAGCGTCTCGGAGGTGACGAAAGGGCAATCGGCAAGGCCAGGGATCGGCGGGATGAGGGGCGCGGCGCCGGCGGCGATGACGATCGCGCGGGTGGTGAGAACCTCACCGCCGATCTCAACCCGCCAGGGATCAAGGAGGCGAGCATGGCCTTCCCGGACATCGACGCCGAGGGCGCGATAGCGCGCGCTCGAATCATGCGGGGCGATGGCGGCGATGGCGGCTTTGATGCGGGCGCGGGCGGCGGCGAAATCGAGACCGGCATCAGCGGCGTGGATCAGCGCTTTCGAGGGCACACAGCCGGAATTGAGGCAATCCCCGCCCATGCGCGCCGCCTCGATCAGGGTCACGCGGGCGCGGAGCGTCGCCCCGAGATAGGCGGCGACGAGACCGGCGGCGCCGGCGCCGATGACGACGAGGTTGCGGTCGAAATGCCGCGGCCGCTGAAAACGGGCCCGGCTCGCCGCCATCTCAGGCGCGCTTCCGCGTGGTGCGCGCCCGCGCCGGCGCGGGCGGCGCGAGGAGGGGGGCAAGAAAGCGGCCGGTATGGCTTGATGCCGTCGCCGCGATCGTCTCGGGCGTGCCTTCGGCGACGATCCGCCCGCCGCCATCGCCGCCCTCGGGGCCGAGATCGAGGATCCAATCCGCGGTTTTGATCACTTCCAGATTATGTTCGATGACGATGACGGTATTGCCCTGATCGACGAGGGCATGGAGCACGCCGAGGAGCTTCCGCACGTCCTCGAAATGAAGCCCGGTGGTCGGTTCGTCGAGAATATAAAGCGTGCGGCCGGTGGCGCGGCGGGCGAGTTCCTTCGCGAGCTTGATGCGCTGCGCCTCGCCGCCGGAAAGCGTCGTCGCCTGCTGGCCGAGCTTGATATAGCCGAGCCCGACCTCACGCAGGATATTGAGCCGGTCGCGGATGCGGCTTTGGGCCGAGAAATAGGGCAGCGCCTCGTCCACCGTCATATCAAGGACATCGGCGATCGAGCGGTCGCGGAACTTCACCTCCAGGGTTTCGCGGTTATAGCGTTTCCCCTTGCAGACATCGCAGGTGACGAAAACATCGGGCAGGAAATGCATTTCGATCTTGATCAGCCCGTCGCCCTGGCAGGCCTCGCAGCGCCCGCCCTTGACGTTGAAGCTGAAACGGCCGGGCTTGTAGCCGCGCGCCCGTGCCTCGGGCAGCTCGGCGAACCAGTCGCGGATCGGGGCGAAGAGATCTGTATAGGTCGCCGGGTTGGAGCGCGGCGTGCGCCCGATCGGCGACTGATCGATATCGATGATCTTGTCGAGATATTCGAGCCCCTCGATGCGCTCGTGCGGCGCCGGCACCGCGGCCGCCCCCATCAGCCGCCGCGCCGCCGCCTTGTAGAGCGTATCGATGATCAGCGTCGATTTGCCGCCGCCCGAGACGCCGGTGATGCAGGTGAAGGTGCCGAGCGGGATCGCGGCGTCGATCGCTTTCAGATTATGGCCGCGCGCGCCGATGATTTTGATCTGTCTGCCCTTGGCGATCGGGCGCCGTTGGGCCGGAATGTCGATGCGGGCGCGGCCGGAGAGATAGGCGCCGGTGAGGCTTTCGGGGTGGGATGCGACCTCCGCCGGCGTGCCCTCGGCGACCACGCGCCCGCCCGCCGTGCCGGCCCCCGGCCCCATGTCGATCAGGTGATCAGCGCTCCGGATCGCGTCTTCGTCGTGCTCGACGACGAGGACGGTGTTGCCGAGCGTCTGCAACCGCCGAAGCGTTGCGAGCAGGCGGGCATTGTCGCGCTGATGGAGGCCGATCGAGGGCTCGTCGAGGACGTAGAGCACGCCGGTCAGCCCGGCGCCGATCTGGCTCGCGAGGCGGATGCGCTGGCTCTCGCCGCCGGAAAGGCTCGCCGAGCCGCGGGCGAGCGTCAGGTAGTCGAGCCCGACATCGACGAGGAAGCGCAGCCGCTCGCCGATTTCGCGCAAAATCCGCCCGGCGATCGCGCGTTTTTGCGGTGCCAACTGATCGGCGACGGTCTCGAACCAGTCATGGGCGGCGCGGATCGAGAGATCGGAGGCCTCGGCGATGGTCCGGCCAGCGACCTTGACCGCCAAGGCCTCGGGCTTGAGGCGCGCGCCGTGGCAGGCAGCACAGGGTTTTTCGGCCTGATAGCGCGATAACTCCTCGCGCACCCAGATGCTGTCGGTCTCGCCGAAGCGGCGTTCGAGGTTGCGGATCACCCCCTCGAACGGCTTGGTCACGGTATAGGCGCGCACACCGTCTTTGTAGTCGATCGCGATCGGCGCAGCCCCGCTCCCGAACAGGATCACCTCGCGCAGCTTTTCCGGGAGATCCTCCCACGGCGTCTGCATGCCCGCCTTGAAATGCCGGGCGAGGCTCGCGAGCGTCTGCGCGTAATAGGGGGTATCGGCGCGCGCCCAGGGGGCGATGGCGCCGGCGGCGAGTGACACCCGGCCATCGGGGACGACGAGATGGGGGTCGAAAAAACTTTCCACCCCGAGCCCGTCGCAGGCCGGGCAGGCGCCGTGCGGGCTGTTGAAGCTGAACAGCCTGGGCTCGATCTCCTCGATGGTGAAGCCGCTGACGGGGCAGGCGAAACGGCTGGAAAATACCGTCCGCTCGCCGTTTTGCGCGTCCTCGGCATAGACGATGCCGTCCGCGAGGGCGAGCGCGGTCTCGAAACTATCGGCAAGACGGGTTGCGAGATCGGGACGGACGACGACGCGGTCGACCACCGCTTCGAGCGTATGCTTGAGCTTGCGGTTGAGCGCCGGCACGCGCTCGATCTCGTAGAGCTTGCCGTCCACCTTGACGCGGGTGAAGCCGCGGCGCTGCAATTCCGCCAATTCCTTGCGGTATTCGCCCTTGCGGTCGCGTATCACCGGGGCGAGGAGGAGGAGGCGCGTGCCTTCCGCCATCGCCAGCACCCGGTCAACCATCTGGCTCACCGTCTGCGCCTCGATCGGAAGCCCGGTCGCCGGCGAATAGGGGGTGCCGGCGCGCGCCCAGAGAAGCCGCATGTAATCGTGGATTTCGGTGACCGTGCCGACCGTCGAGCGTGGATTGTGCGAGGTCGTCTTCTGCTCGATCGAAATCGCCGGCGACAGCCCCTCGATGCTGTCGACATCGGGCTTGCCCGCGAGTTCGAGGAATTGCCGGGCGTAGGAGGAGAGGCTTTCGACGTAGCGGCGCTGGCCCTCGGCGTAGATGGTATCGAAGGCGAGCGAGGATTTCCCCGATCCCGATAGTCCGGTGATCACGGTCAGGCGGTCGCGCGGGATGGCGACGTCGATATTGCGAAGATTATGCTCGCGCGCGCCGCGCACGATGATGGAGCCGGGCATGCGGCAGGGTCCGGGAGGGTTGTGTTCGGAGGCCGGAGCCTCGATATGGCAGGCGCAACGGTATTTGGAAAGGGGCCGGCCCTGAAAAGAGGCGCGCCCGGCCGGCACACGCTTGGAAAGGCGGGGCGGGCAGGGTAGAGTGGGGCGACGAGCCTGATGCAAGCTTTCCCGCGCGAGGAGTGAACCGCCGCCATGGCTGGCAGTGTGAACAAAGTGATCCTGATCGGCAATCTCGGGCGTGACCCGGAAGTGCGGAACACCCAGGATGGCACGAAAATCGTCAATTTCACCCTCGCGACCTCTGAGAGCTGGAACGACCGCGCCTCGGGCGAGCGCCGCGAGCGCACCGAGTGGCACCGGGTGGTGATTTTCAACGAACGCCTTGCCGATGTCGCCGAGCGGTTCCTCAAAAAGGGCAGCAAGGTCTATGTCGAGGGCGCGCTCCAGACCCGCAAATGGACCGATCAGAGTGGTGCCGAGAAATACACGACCGAAATCGTGCTGACCCGCTTCCGCGGCGAGCTGACCATGCTCGATGGCCGCGGCGGCGAAAGTGGCGAGGGGCGTGCCGCGCCGATGCGGAGCGAGAAGCCCGGCAATGGTGGCGGCTCGCGCCCGACCACCGCCTGGGAGCCGCCGGCGAGCGATCTGGACGACGAAATCCCCTTCTGATCGCCCCATGAGCGAAACACCCAAAAGCCCGCCGGAGCCGCCGGAAAGCGGCCCGGGCGCTGGCGTGCAGCCGGTGACGATCGAAGAGGAGATGCGCCGCTCCTACCTCGATTACGCGATGTCGGTGATCGTCAGCCGCGCCCTCCCCGATGTCCGCGACGGGCTGAAGCCGGTGCATCGGCGCATTCTCTACGCCATGCATGAGGCTGGCTGGACGCCGGACAAGCCGTACCGCAAATCCTCGCGCGTCGTCGGCGATGTCATGGGGAAATACCACCCCCATGGCGACGCCGCGATCTACGATGCCATGGTGCGCATGGCGCAGAGTTTTTCGATGCGCGTGCCGCTGATCGACGGCCAGGGCAATTTCGGCTCGATCGACGGCGACCCGCCGGCGGCGATGCGCTATACCGAGGCGCGGCTCGCCCGCATCGCCATCGCCCTCCTCGACGACATCGACAAGGACACCGTCGATTTCCAGCCCAATTACGACGAGAGCGAGCACGAACCGGCCGTCCTGCCGGCGGCCTTCCCCAATCTTCTGGTCAATGGCGCGAGCGGCATCGCGGTCGGCATGGCGACCAATATCCCGCCCCACAATCCGGGCGAGATCATCGATGCGACGCTGGCACTGATCGAGAATCCCGATCTTTCGCTCGCGGCCCTCTCGGCCATCGTGCTCGGCCCCGATTTCCCGACCGGCGGCCTCATTCTCGGCCGCGGCGGCATCCAGAGCGCGTTTGCCACCGGGCGCGGCAGCCTCGTCTTGCGCGCGCGCACCGAAATCGAGCAGATCCGCCGCGACCGCGAGGCGATCGTGGTGCGGGAAATCCCCTATCAGGTGAACAAGACCACGCTCCTCGAACGCATCGCTGAAATGGTGCGCGGCAAGCAGATCGAGGGCATCTCCGACCTCCGCGACGAGAGCGATCGCGAGGGCATGCGCATCGTCATCGAATTGAAGCGCGAGGCAACGCCCGAGGTGGTGCTGAACCAGCTCTTCCGCCACACCCAGCTCCAGACCAGCTTCGGCGTCAACATGCTCGCCCTCGATGGCGGAAGGCCGCGCCAAATGGGGCTCAAGGAGGCGCTCGCCGCCTTCATCGCCTTCCGCGAGGAGGTCATTCTCCGCCGCGCCCGCTTCGAGCTCGCGGCGGCGCGGGAACGCGCCCATCACCTCGCCGGGCTCGCGATCGCGGTGCAGAACATCGAGCTCGTCATCCGCCTCATCCGCCAGAGCCCGGATGCGGCGGCGGCACGGGCGGCGCTGATGGGCATCGACTGGCCGGCCGAGGAGATCGCGCCCTTCCTCGCCCTGATCGACGATGCCGGCAATGCGATCGCGGGCGGCCTGGTGCGGCTCACCGAGACTCAGGCGCGCGGCATTCTCGAGCTTCGCCTCCAGCGCCTGACCGGGCTCGAGCGCGACAAAATCCACGCCGATCTCGTCGAGACCGCCAAACGCATCGGCGAGTTGCTCGCGATCATCGCCTCCCACCCGCGCCGGATGGAGGTGATGGCCGAGGAATTGCGTGCGATCCGCGCCCGCATCGCGACCCCGCGCCTCACCGCGATCGTCGAAGGGATCGCGGATCAGGACGATGAGAGCCTGATCGAGCCGCGCCAGATGGTGGTCACCATCACCCGCGACGGGTTCATCAAGTCGACCCCGCTCGAGACCTTCCGCGCCCAGAACCGAGGCGGGCGCGGCCGCACCGCGGCGGCGACGCGCGGCGATGACGTCATCACCCGCAGCTTCAACGCCCATACCCATCAATGGGTGCTGTTCTTCTCCTCGGGCGGCAAGGCGTTCCGCGAAAAAGTATGGCGCCTGCCCGAAGGCGGCCCGACGGGCAAGGGGCGCGCTTTGGTCAATTTCCTTCCCGAACTCGGCGCCGATCAGGTGACGGCGGTGCTGCCGCTGCCGCAGGACGAGAGCCTCTGGGAGGGGCTGCACCTGGTGTTCGCGACCGCCTCGGGCTCGGTGCGGCGCAACCGGCTCTCCGATTTCCGCAACATGCGCGCCGCTGGCCTGATCGCGATGAAGCTCGACGAGGGCGATCGGCTGATCGGTGTTGCCACCTGCCGCGAGGGCGATGACACTTTCCTCGCGACACGGCGCGGGCGGTGCCTCCGCTTCACCATCACCGAGGAGAGCTTGCGCGTTTTCGCCGGGCGCGACAGCGCCGGGGTGCGCGGCATCCGCCTCGGCCCCGACGACGAGGTGATCAGCCTCTCGGTGCTGCGCTCCGTTGCGGCGAGCATCGAAGAGCGCGCGGAGATCGG
>JAKAQU010000109.1 GCA_021819535.1 Pseudomonadota bacterium
TTTCGACGCTCGTTCCCCGAATACGTCGATGAAGAGGCGGCCGATGGTTTTGCGCTTGAACTCGGGATCGCTGACGCCATCGAGGGCCGCGAGGAAAAGCTCCGAGGCATTGCGATGGACGAGAGGAATGGCGAGCCGGTCGCGGAAGGTCTCCACCACCTGTTCGGCTTCTCCAGCACGCAACAGGCCGTGGTCGACGAAAATGCAGGTGAGCTGATCGCCGATCGCGGCATGGATCAGCGCCGCCGCAACCGCCGAATCGACCCCGCCCGATAGGCCGCAGATCACCCGCCCAGGGCCGATTTCGGCGCGCAGTCTGGTGATCGTCTGGTCGCGAAAGCCGGCCATCGTCCAATCGCCGCGGCAGCCGGCGACGGCCTGGGTGAAATTGCGGAGAAGCGCCGCACCGTGCGGCGTATGCACGACTTCGGGATGGAACTGCACGCCGTAAAAGCGCCGCTCGTCATCGGCGATGGCGGCGAACGGCGCGCCCTCGCTGGTCGCGACGGCGCGAAAGCCAGGGGGGAGGCGCACCACGCGGTCGCCATGGCTCATCCACACCTGCTCACGCCCGCCGCGCGTCCAGACGCCGGCGAAGAGGGCGCAATCGCCGGTGATGTCGATAAAAGCGCGGCCGAATTCGCGATGCTCGCCGCCGGCCACCTCGCCGCCGAGCTCTGCGCACATCGTCTGCTCGCCATAACAGATGCCGAGCACCGGAACGCCGGCGGCAAAGACGATGTCCGGGGCGCGCGGCGCCGCCCCCTCGGTGACGCTGGCCGGCCCGCCCGAAAGAATGAAGCCACGCGCGCCGAAGGCCGCAATGCGCGCGGGATCGGCATTATAGGGCCAGATTTCGCAATAAACGCCGCTCTCGCGCACGCGCCGCGCGATGAGCTGCGTCACCTGGCTCCCGAAATCGAGAATAAGAATACGGTCGACGGCGGAAGGCCTGCTCGGCAATGGCGTCTCTCTCTCCTGGCGCGCCCCGGGGGAGGGGGAATGCGTCGATTTCGTCATCCACGGTCTTTGCCCCAAGGACACGCCGCGGGCAAGCGCTCAGCGCGCGCGCGAGGCGGATTCGGCGAGGCGTTCGATCGGATCCCATGTGAAGGCGATCTGCGCCAGTTTCTGCCCGGCAACCCTGGTGTGGCTTTCGGCGATCGCCTGGCCGCCGAGATGCTGGTAGAAAAATCGCGAGGGATTGTCGCGCAGCACCCAGAGGAAGGCCGAGCGGCAGCCGATCTCAGCGAGATGGGCGGCTGCGGCGGCGAGCAGGAGGCGGCCAAATCCGCGTTCGCGCCAGTCATCGAGGATGTAAAGGGTCTCGATTTCGCCATCGGCGAGGACGGTGCTTTTCGTTGCGGTGATGAAGCCGATGATGCGGCCGCTCTCGCCGTTCTGGCCGCCGGGCAAATCGCGCCCCGAGGCGGTCAGCACATGGACACTGGTCCCGGCGCGGATGGCGCTGCCGTAGTAGGCGGCCTGGCGCGGAACCGAGAGCCGGGCGAGATAGGCATCGGGCAGAATGCCGGGATAGGCGCTGCGCCAGGCAGCGACATGGACGGCAGCGATCGATGGCGCGTCGGCTAGGCGGGCGCGGCGGATGGCGATCATGATCGGCGCTCCAGAACGGCGGCGAAAAAACCATCGGTTTGGTGGCGGCGCGGCGTCAGGCTGAGATAGGGGCCGGGGCCGAGCGCGCGCGCCGAGGTTTCGCCAAACGGCCAGACTTCCCCAAGCGGCCGCAGGGCGAACCCGGGATGATGGGTCAGAAATTGCGACACTTGCGCCTCGTTCTCCTCGGCCAGCAACGAGCAGGTAGCGTAGACGAGACGCCCCCCTTTGCGCACCAGTTTTGCCGCCTGCGCGAGAATTTCCTGCTGTCGTTCGGCAAGCTCCTGGAGATCCTCGGCGGCGAGGCGGCGCCGCGCATCCGGGTTGCGCCGCCAGGTGCCGGTGCCGGTGCAGGGCGCATCGACGAAGACCCGGTCGAAGCCACTCAAATGGCGTTTCGCCCATTTGTCGCCAGCGACGAGGAGATGACGCTCGACATTGTGGACGCCGGCACGGCGGAGCCGGGTGAGTGCGCCGGCAAGGCGCGGCGCCGAGACATCGCAGGCGACGAGATGGCCACGATTTTCCATCATCATCGCAAGGGCGAGCGTCTTGCCGCCGGCCCCGGCGCAGTAATCGGCCACCCGCATGCCTGGCCGCGCATCGGCGAGGGCGGCGGCAAGCTGGCTGCCCTCGTCCTGGATTTCCACCCAGCCGTCGCGGAACGGCAGCGTCGCGGTGATCGGCGCGCGGCCGGCGATACGGAGGCCCCAGGGCGAATAGGGTGTCGGCGCGGCCTCGATCCCGGCGTCGCGGATGGCGTCGCGCGCCGCATCCCGCGTCGTCTTGAGCAGGTTGACGCGGAGATCGAGCGTTGCGGGAAGCGCGAGGGCGTCGAGTTCGGGGCCGAGATCGGCACCGAAACGGGCTTCGAGAAGCGGGTAGAGGAAATCCGGCACCTCGTTCGCCACTGCGGCCGAAAGGCGCGGATGATCGAGTGTGCGTCCGGCGAGCCGGGCGAGCACGGCGCGTTCCGGGCCAGTGAGGGGGGGTGGGGCATGGCGGGCGCCGGAAAAAAGCGCTTCCAATGCCGCGATATTCGCCCCGGTGAGCAGCATCAGCGCTGCCATGCGGAGCCGTGGGCCGGGTTCCTCGCCGTTGCGCGCGGCGGCCAGCCACCAGCCGAGCCGGCGCCAGGCGCGCAGCGCCGCCCAGACCTGTTCCGATATGGCGCGCCGGTCGCTCGCGCCGATGAAGCGGCGGGCGCGGAAGAAATCGCTCGCCATGGCATCGGCCGGCTTCTTTCCGGCGGCGGTGATTTCGCCGAGCAGATCGATCGCGGCGGCGAGGCGCCCGGCGGGTGTCATGCCAAAAGCACCCGGGCCGCGTGATGAGCACAAGGGCGGGGAGCACAAGGGAGGGCCATCATTCGGCCCGCTCCATTTCGATTTTTTCCTGATCGTTGCCGCCGGTGGCAAGGCCGCTCAGGCGCCGATCGGCCTGCCAGGCGCAGGATTTTTCCGCCCCCGGCAGCCCGTCCAAGCAAGCGACGACATTGGCGCGTCCAGGCTCGGGCACCGGGGTCGTCATGATCGGGATCATCTCGCCTTTTTTCTTCGGTTTCAGCTTGGCCGGCATGGTCAGCGTCTCGGCCAGCGCGGCCGCGACGGCGAGCGGGGCGCCTTCCTGGCCCGAGGCCGCGACTTCAGCGCGGAAGCCGAAGCGCTGCGGGTTGAACGCGATGGCGGCGGCGAGCAAGGGCGGGGGCCAAACTTTCGGTGAGGCGGCGAGCAGGATGCCGGTGCCGCGCGCAACCCGCCCGACGCCGAACAGATTGCCCATGGTGACATCGCAGGCGACAGCACCCCCCTTGCGGTCGAGGGCGACAAAGCCGGTCGAGGCGGGAAGGGCGGGCAGGCTCGCGGTGCCGGGCGGGGTCGAAAGCAGGGTCTTGGCATCGCCGCCGGATTGTCGATAGCGCGCAGCGATGGCCAGCGCGATCGCCTTGGCGCCGGTCATGTCCTTCTGGTTGCGGGTCAGCGCCTGAAAAGCGGCGGCGGCGGCGAGACCGCCATCGGCCGGGAGCGGGAGGAAGGCGATCTCCTCGTGTTGGCCGGGAAAGCTCGAGATGACGATCGGCTCGGCGATGGTCGCGCGCGCTTTAGCGAGATCGGCGGCGGTGATCGGGCTTCCGGCATTGGCGGAGGCGCGCTCGAGCCGCTCGGCGAGGGCGCCGCCATAGAGATCATTGACCCCGTTGATGCGGATTTCGGCGAAAGTGGTGCCGAGATCGGGCTGCATCAGCGTCGTGCCCTCGGTGAGCGGCCCGCCGGTGATGGAGGCGAAGGCGCTGGCGGCGCCGGGATCGAGGGTCAGCGCCTGGCCGACCACTTTGAGGTCGCGGGCGAGCGCGGTCGAGACCGGAACGCCGAAGCGGGCCAGCCCCTCCGCCGGCTGGATCAGATTGGCGATGGTGCGGGTGCCGTGACGGGCCTGTAGCGTGAGGAGGCCGCGCAAGAGCATGGGCACGGCGGCCGGGCGGCCGGCGCCCGCGCCCTCCGTGGCTGCCGGGAGAAACATGATCGCTTCCGGCACCTTGGCCGGCGGAAAATAGGCAAGACAGGCGCCGCCGCCGCCGAGCCCGGCGCGGGAGGGCAGCGTCACCGCCAGCGTCAGCGCGAGCGTGGTCGCGGCATCGGCGGCGTTGCCCCCCTCGGACAGTACTTCTCGCGCCTCCAGCGCCGCGCGCGGCTCATCGGCGATCACCGCGCCGAGAAAGCCGATGACATAGCCTGGCGTGCCGGGGGGCGGGCCGCCGAAAAAGAAGCGCTGGGTCTCCTTGCAGCCGGCGAGCGGAAGCGCCAACGCCAGCAAGACGGCAGGAAGCACGCGCGCTATCATGGATCGCATGGGGTCATCGTCTCGTCATTTTCCACGCCGGCGCACGCGGATCGGGCGGCGGTCTCTGCTTACTTGTGGCATTGCTCTGGCCTTCCCCGCAACGTCTCGTGCCGATGACGCGGCCGAGGCCGGGATGAGTGCCGCCGAGGGCGCGGCGATCCTCGATCTTCTCCGCCAATCGCCGCCAGCCGATCCGCGGGCGTTGCAGGCAGCGCTCGCCCGGATCGAGCGGGAGGCGCTGGCGCGGGCGCGGGCTGCGCGGCGCGCGGTCATTCTCGCCGCCACTTCCCGTCTCGAGGACGATCCGCGCGATGCCGTCCTCGGCAACCCCGGGGGGCGCGCGGTTCTGGTCGAATTCTACGACGTCCGCTGCCCCTATTGCCGGGCGATGGTCGTGATGCTCGACCGCATGCTGGCCGCCGATCCCTCGCTCCGCCTGGTGCTGAAGGAGTGGCCGGTTCTTGGCCCGGTGAGCGAGAGCGCGGCCCGCGCCTTGCTCGCGGCGCAAAGGGCCGGGCGGTATTTGCCGCTCCGTGCCCGCCTGATGGCCGGGCCGGCGCCAGAGAACGAGGCGGCGATCGCGGCGGCGGTCGAAGGGGTGGGCCTCGATTGGCGCTCATTGTCGCGGGCGATGGCGGCCCCGGCGATTACCGCGCAACTCGCCGCGACCCGTGATTTGGCCGTCGAACTCGGCCTGATCGGCACGCCGAGTTTTGTTGCGGGCGGCGAAGTGTTGGCCGGGGCGGTGAGCGAGGCCGATCTGCGTGCGGTGTTGCGAGGCTCGTGATCGGCTTGCCGGAAGGCATCGGCTTTGCGAGAAGCGAGGGACAGCGCGGAGGCGAGATCATGGTGAAGCAGGCGGGCACGAAGCAGGCGGGCACGAAGCAGGCGGGCACGAAGCAGGTGGGCACGAAGCAGGCGGGGGCGATGCAGGCGGGCGACCGAGAGGCGGATGCCCGGGAGCTGAGCCCTGGCCAGCGCGCTTATGAGGCGCGGCGGGCGGCGAAAGCCGGGATGAGCCTCGATAAATGGCTCGCCCACAAGGCGCGCGAGGAGGCTCTCGCCGCCAAGGCGACCGCCGCGCCCGCGAAGACGGCGAAACCGGCGAAGCCTGGCTTCCTCGCCCGGCTCATGGAACGCGCGCAGCGCCCGCTCGGCTCCTGAGCCCGCGCTTCTGATCCGACCGGCGTGCTTGCCGCTCACGCCGATTGGAGTGTTGCCGCCGGGAAGCGCTGGCTGTGCCGGGCGTGGCGCGAGCCGGGGCGCGAGCCGGGGCGCGAGGTGGGGCGCGAGGCGTGGGGATGGCGGGTCGCGGCCCCGGAGCCGGTCGGCGAGGTCTCCACCTTGCCGGCCCGGCTGATCGCCGAAGCGGGTGGCGCGCCGGTCGCGCTCGGGGTTGATTTTCCGCTGGGATTGCCGCGCGCCTATGTCGCCCGCCATCTCGCCGGACGGTTTCGCGATTTTCCTGATTTTCTCGCCCATATCGTGCATTTTCCGGATTTTTTCGAGGTTAGCCCGACGCTCGCGACAGTGGCGCCGGGGCGGCCCTTCTATCCCGCGCGCGGGTATCGTTGCATGACGCGGGCAGCGCATGCGGCAGCACTCGGGCTGGACAGTGCCGCCGATCTCAGCCGCGCCTGCGATCGCGCGACCGCCGAGCGCCCGGCCGGGGCGCCGCTGTTCTGGACGCTCGGCGCCAATCAATCGGGGAAGGCCGCGATCCACGCCTGGCGGGCCTTGCTGATCGCACCGCACCCCGCCTTGCGTCTATGGCCGTTTGCCGGCCCGTTCCGGCAATTGCTCGCGCCCGGGCGGGTGGTGATCGCCGAGACCTATCCCGCCGAGGCGCAGCGCCAGCTCGGCTTGCCGCGCCTTGGCTCGAAACGCCGCCAGGGCGACCGCGCGGCGCTGGCCGAGGCGCTGCGGCTGGTGCTCGCGGCGCTGGGCGCCGATGCGAGCCCGGAACTCGCGGCGATGATCGCCGACGGGTTCGGCGCCGATGCCGCCGGCGAGGACCGCTTTGACTGCCTGCTCGGCCTGCTCGGTGTCCTCGGCGTCCTTGCCGGCCGCCGCCCCGACATGCCACCCCCCGATCCCTGGCTTGCCACCTGGGAGGGCTGGGTGCTCGGGCAGACGGCGGAGCCGCGCCCGCCTATGCCGGGCGTGTCACGCGCGGCATCAGCAACGGGGTGATGAGACCGACGCCGATACCCCAGAAGCCGTTGATCAGCAGCGAATTGACCCAGGGCCAGAGGGCGAAGCCGAAGCCGATCGGCAGCCCCTTGATCGCGGTGACGATGAAGAGACCGACCAGGGCGGCGATGATGCCGAGAACAAAGCCGCTCAGCCAGTGCGGGCGCGAGAGCGAGGGGAGCGCGATCCCGTAGACGGCGCCGTAGAGCCCGCCCCAGAAGCAGAGGCTGATCATCTTCGGGACGCCGAGGGGGGCGGTCGGTGCCATCGGGAAGGGCGGCGGCATGGTGCCGAGTGCGTGCAGCGCCGCCCACATCGCCTGGTGAAAAATCAGGGTGGAAAGCACCGCGGCGATGAAGCCGAGAACGGCGCGGGCAGGCGAACCGGAACTCGTCATGGCGTTTCCTTTCCAATGGCGCGGAAAAACCGCTGGACTTATGAGCGGGCATTATATATGTGCCCGCCTTCATCTGGAACGCGGGAGATCGGGGCGCCCGATCGCTCGTACCGCGGTTCCTGGCGTTCGTCTCAAGACATGGCCCGCTCGGGCCGGGAGAACCAGGGATATGGCAAAGAAGATCACCGGCTACATCAAATTGCAAATTCCGGCGGGGAAGGCCAACCCGTCGCCGCCGGTCGGCCCGGCGCTCGGCCAGCGCGGCCTCAACATCATGCAGTTCTGCAAGGAGTTCAACGCCGCGACCCAGGCGATGGAGCCCGGCATGCCGGTGCCGGTGGTGATCACCGCCTATGGCGACCGCACCTTCAGCTTCATCATGAAAACGCCGCCGAACACCTATTTCATCAAGCGGGCGGCCAAGATCGAGAAGGGCTCGTCCACGGTCGGCAAGGGGGCCGCGGTCGGACGGGTGACGATGAGCCAGCTTCGCGAAATCGCAGCCCAGAAGATCCAGGACACCAACGCCAATGACATCGAAGGCGTGGTGCGCATGCTGATCGGCTCGGCGCGGTCGATGGGTTTGAGCGTGGTGGAGGGCTGAGCGATGGCGCATAACAAGCGGCTCAAGGCGGCCTACGCGGCGATCGAGGCGAACAAGGCCTATCCGCTCGCCGAGGCGATCCGGCTCATCAAGGCCAATGCCCGCGCCAAGTTCGACGAGACGGTGGAAGTGGCGATGAATCTCGGTATCGATCCGCGCCACGCCGACCAGATGGTGCGCGGCCTCGTCAGCCTGCCGAACGGCACCGGCAAGACACTCCGGGTCGCGGTGTTCGCCCGCGGCGCCAAAGCCGAGGAAGCGCAAGCGGCGGGCGCGGATGTGGTCGGCGCCGAGGATCTGGCGGAGAAGGTGCAGGCCGGCGAGATCGCTTTCGACCGCTGCATCGCGACGCCCGATATGATGGCCCTGGTCGGCCGGCTCGGCAAAATTCTCGGCCCGCGCGGGCTGATGCCCAATCCCAAGCTCGGCACCGTGACGATGGATGTGAAAGGGGCGGTTTTGGCAGCGAAATCCGGCCAGGTCGAGTTCCGTGCCGAGAAGGCGGGCATCGTTCATGCCGGTGTCGGGAAGGCGAGTTTCCCCGAGGACAAGCTGATCGAGAACATCCGCGCCTTCGTCGATGCCATCCAGAAGGCGAAACCGACCGGCGCGAAGGGCACCTATGTGCAGAAGGTCGCACTGAGTTCGACCATGGGCGCTGGCATTCGGGTCGATATCGCGAGCCTCGCCGCCTGATCGGCGGGGGAAACCAGATACGCCGGCGGCAACGC
>JAKAQU010000110.1 GCA_021819535.1 Pseudomonadota bacterium
CTCCATCCAATCATCGAACAAAGCGAGTTCCTCACCGATGGCAGCGATGGCCTCGGCGGCGCTGGCTTCCTCGGGCAGAACGAAGGGGTCTTGCGGCATCGCTCGGAAATGCGGGCCATGGCGCCGCCCGTCAAGGTTTTGCTCCCGAGCCGCCCAAGACGCGCAAGCGGTCTTCCGCGCGAGCGCGATCGGGCTTAGGATCATCAAATGTCCCTCGCACTCCCCCTGCCCGACTGGATGCCCGGCTGGGTGCCGCTCGCCCTTCTGGTGCCGGCCATTCTTTACCTGCTCGCCTTTCTCTTCATGCCGTTCAGCGTGATTGGCGTGAAATCCCGGCTGGAAGCGCTGGAGGCGCGGCTCGACGAGTTGCAGGGCGAACTCCGCAGCCTGACGCTCCGCCTGCCCGAGCCGATGCGCGGCGCCGGGGCGGAGGATTTCTCGCTCTACGCCGGCCCCGCACCCCGCGCCGAGCCGCCCTTGTCGGCAACCCCGCCGATCCCCCCCGCCCGCGATGCCTTCACCTCGGCGCCGCCGAGCCAGGCCAGCGCGCCGCCGCCACGCCGCGCGGCCGAGCAACGGGGCCAGTTCGCCTCTCCCGGGCACCCCACCCGCGCCGAGCCGAAGCTCGACTGGCCGCGCTGACCGGGCGCTTCCACCCAGCCAATCCAACCACCCCCCTTTCTTTTGAGGAGAAAAAGATGCGGGCCTGCGTGGTGCAAATGAACCCCGGCGCCGACAAAGCCGCCAATATCGCCGCCGCCGAACGCCTGATCGCGGCGGCCGTCGCCGAAGATCGGCCCGATCTCGTGAGCCTGCCGGAAATGTGGACCTCGCTCGGCGGCTCGCGCGAGACCCGCCTGCGCAACGCCGAGGCCCTGCCATCTCCGGGTGGGGAGGGTGGGCCGGCCTATGAGGCGCTGCGCGCGCTCGCCCGCCGCCATCACCTGTTCGTTCATGGCGGCTCGCTCGCCGAGGCGGCCGAGGGGCGGCTCTTCAACACCACGGTGATGTTCGATCGCGACGGCAGCGAAATCGCGCGCTATCGCAAAATCCATCTCTTCGACATCGAAACGCCAGACGGCACCGGCTATCGCGAAAGTGCGACCTACGGCCATGGCCAGGATATCGTCACCGCCCCGCTCGGCACCACCCCGCTCGGCCCGCTCACCGCGGGGCTCTCGATCTGCTATGATGTCCGCTTTCCCGAGCTTTATCTCGCCCTCCGCCGTCGCGGCGCGACGGTGATCTTCGTCCCCTCCGCCTTCACGCTGCAAACCGGCAAGGATCACTGGGAGGTTTTGCTCCGTGCCCGCGCCATCGAAACGCAATGCTGGATCATCGCCGCCGCGACCTCGGGCCGCCATGAAGAACGCGGCGAGCCGCGTTTCACCTACGGCCATTCCCTGATCGCCGACCCCTGGGGCCAGGTGGTGGCGATGGTGCCGGACGGCCCCGGCTTCGCAACCGCCCGCCTCGATCTCGCGGCAGGCGAGCGCATCCGCCGCAACATGCCGTCTCTCGCCCATCGGCGGCTCGCGTGAGCGCCTCTCGCCAAGCCGCCCAGCGCATCACCTTCCTCGCCGCGCCGACCCGGCTCGCAGAGGAGAGCCGCGCCCGCCTCATCGCCCGCTACGGCGATCACCCGCCGGAAGACGCCGATTACGTCGTCTCGCTCGGCGGCGATGGCTTCATGCTGGAAACCCTCCATCGCCTGGTCACGCGCGCGCGGCCGGTCTATGGCATGAATTGCGGCTCGGTCGGCTTTCTGATGAACGCTTACGGCGAGGACGATCTTCCCGGCCGGCTCGCCCGCGCCCAGGCGGCGACGCTCTATCCGCTCCGCATGCATGCCGTCACCATGACCGGGGCGACCGAGGAGGCGCTCGCCTTCAACGAGGTCTCGCTGCTCCGCCAGCTTCGCCAGGCGGCGAAAATCCGCATCTCGATCGACGGACGCGAGCGGCTCTCGGAGCTGATTTGCGATGGCGTCTTGATCTCGACCCCGGCCGGCTCGACCGCCTATAACCTCTCCGCCCACGGGCCGATCGTGCCGCTCTCGGCCAATCTCCTGCCGCTCACGCCGATCAGCGCCTTTCGCCCCCGGCGCTGGCGCGGCGCCTTGCTGCCGGGCTCGGCGGAAATCGTGTTCGAGGTGCTGGAGGCGGAAAAACGCCCGGTCGCCGCCGTCGCCGATTTCACCGAAGTGCGCAATGTCGCCTCGGTTGCCGTGAGCGAGCACCGGAGCGTCGCGATGCCGGTTCTCTTCGACCCCGATCAGGCCCTTTCCGAGCGCATCATCGCCGAGCAATTCACGGTATAGCGGGCCCAAGCTCGCTCGCCGATTGACCGCCGGCCGCGAGCGGCGGAACAATGGCGGAAAAGACCCCGGAGGAGACGATGCGCAAAGCCATTTCCGCCCTCGCCGCGCTGGCGCTGCTCGCAGGCCAGGCTTTTTCCTGCGCCCGCGCCGCGACCCTCGATCCCATCGCCCCGGAAGAAGAGGGGATGTCGAGCGAGCGCCTCGGCCGAATAGCGACAATATTCAACCAAGAAGTCGCCGCCGGGCGGATCCCGGGTGCTGTGGTGATGGTCGCGCGCGGCGGCCATATCGTCTATCGCGGCGCCTTCGGCTATGCCGATAAGGAAACCGGGCGGAAAATGACGATGGACGCGATTTTCCGCCTCTATTCCATGACCAAGCCCATGGTTTCGGTCGCGGCGATGACGCTGATGGAGGCAGGGAAGCTTCAGCTTACCGACCCCGTGGCAAAATATCTCCCCGAGTTCAGCGCGCTTTCGGTGAGCGTCCCGGCGGCGAACGGGCTCGGCCAGCGAAGCTACGCTCTCGCGCCGGCGGCGCGCGGGCCGACCATCCAGGATCTTTTGCGCCATACCGCTGGCCTCGCCTATGGCGAGATCACGACCAACGCGCTGGTACGCGAGGCCTATATCAAGGGGCGGCTCTATAAGCCGGAATTCGACTACAACGTCACCGATCTCGCGCCCGCCGAGTTCGTGCGCAACCTCGCCGCCGCTCCGCTCGCCTATCAGCCGGGGACGGTGTGGGAATACAGCCTCGCCGTCGATCTCCTCGGCCGGGTGGTCGAGAAAATCTCGGGCGAGCGGCTCGGCGATTTTCTCGCCGAGCGCCTGTTCCAGCCCCTCGGGATGGCGGATAGCGGGTTTTCGGTGCCAGCCGAGAAGGCAGACCGCATCGCCGAGCCACTGGCGGCCGACCCCGCGAGCGGTGCCCCGATCCACCTGATCGATGTGCGGAAACCGCCGGCCGAAGATTCGGCCGGCGCCGGCGGGGTCGGCACGGCGCAGGATTATCTCCGGTTTGCCGAAATGCTGGTCGAGGGCGGGCGGCTCGACGAGCAGGTGATCCTGAGCCCGACGACGCTCGCGCTGATGACGTCCGATCAGCTCGGCCCATCGATCCGCCCGATCATCTCTCCGGGCGAAATGCTGCTCGGTGTCCCGGGCTACAGTTTCGGGCTCGGCTTCATGGTGCGCATGGTGCCGGGGCTGGCCGGCGTTCCGGGCTCGGTCGGTGAGTTCATGTGGGCGGGCTATGCCGGCACGTTCTTCTGGGTCGATCCCGCCGAGCAATTGGCGGTGGTGATGATGATGCAGGCGCCGGGGCCGAACCGCACCTGGTATCGGCGCGAAATCAAGGATCTCGTCTATCAGGCGATCATCGAATGAGTGCTGCGGTCACGCTGGCCGAAACCTGGCGCGGCGGCGATTTACTCGCTGAAATCACCGTCTCGCGGCCGGGGAAGCTCAATGTCATCGGGCGCGCGGCGATGCGGGCGCTCCGCGAAACCTGCGCGGCGCTGGCCGCGCGCCCGGAATTGCGGTGCGTGGTGCTGCGCGGCGCGGGCGAGCGCGCCTTCATCGGCGGCGCCGACATCGATGAGATGGCGGTGCTGGAGCCGGCGAGCGCCCGGCAGTTCATCACCGATCTGCACGGTGTTTGCGCTTCCCTCCGCGCATTGCCGGTGCCGGTGATCGCGCGCATCGAGGGCTATGCGCTCGGCGCCGGGCTCGAAATCGCCTGCGCCTGCGATCTCCGCATCGCCGCCGAGACGGCGCGCTTTGGCATGCCGGAGGTGAAGGTCGGCATCCCCTCGGTGATCGAGGCGGCGCTGTTGCCGCGCCTCATCGGCGATGCGCGGGCGCGGGAGATGGTGCTGCTCGGCGAGATATTCGCCGCCGAAGAGATGGCGCGCTGGGGGCTGATCTCCCGCATGGTAGCGCCGGAGCGGCTCGATGCGGCGATCGATGCCGCGATCGACGCCGTGCTCGCGGCCGGGCGCGAGGCGCTGCGGTTGCAGAAAATTCTTTGCCGCCAGTGGGAAAATCTGCCGCTCGATGCCGCGATCGCCGCCGGGATCGACAGTTTCGCGCGGGCTTTCGAGGGGCCAGAGCCGCGCGCACGCCTTGGCGCGTTTGTCGCGCGAAAACGGGGAGGGTGAGCATGCCGGCCTATATCATCGCCGACATCGAGGTGACGGACCCCGCGCTCTATGAGCGCTACAAGCCGCTCGCCGCCGCCGCCATCGCCGCCTCCGGCGGGCGCTATCTGGTGCGTGGCGGCGAGGCGGAAGCGCTCGAAGGCAAAGCACCAGGGCGGCTCGTCATTCTCGAATTTCCCAGCCTCACCATGGCACGCGCCTTTTACGACGGCCCCGCCTATGCCGAAGCGCGCGCGATCCGCGACCGCGCGGCGACGAGCCGGGTGGTGATCGCCGAAGGGATCTGAGAAAAAGAGCCAAATCGCGTGCCGGGTGGCGCCGCTCGCGCCGCCCTTCGGGAACAACGGGAGGAGACCATCATGGCTGATAGCGTGGCCGGGAATTTCGCGATCTATCCGAGCCTCAAGAACAGGGCGGTTTTCATCAGCGGCGGCGCGACCGGGATCGGCGCCGCCTTCGTCGCACATTTCGCGGCGCAAGGTGCCCGCGTCGGCTTCATCGATATCCTCGACAGCGAAGCCGAGGCGCTCGCGGCACGCATCGAGGCCGCCGGGCATCCGAAGCCGCTCTATCGGCACTGCGATCTTCTCGACATCAAGGCGCTTAGGGAGGCGATCGCGGCGCTGGCCGGGGCACTCGGGCCGATCACGGTCCTGATCAACTCGGCGGCCAATGATCAGCGCCACAGCATCGAGGAGATGACGCCGGAATATTGGGACGATCGCATCGCCATCAATCTCCGCCATCAGTTTTTCGCGGCACAAGCGATAGCGCCGATGATGATCGCGGCCGGCGGCGGGTCGATCGTCAATATCGGTTCGGCGAGCTGGCATCTCGGCCAGGGCGGCATGCCCGCCTATGTCGCGGCGAAAGCCGGCGTCGAGGGGCTGACGCGCGGCCTTGCCCGTGATCTCGGCCCGCACAAAATCCGCGTCAATTGCATCATTCCCGGCTGGATCATGACCGAGCGGCAGATGACGCTGTGGCTGACGCCGGAGGCCGAGCGCGGCCTCATGGAAAAACAATGCCTCAAGGAAAAAGTTTTTCCCGCCGACATCGCGCGCATGGCGCTCTGGCTCGCCGCCGACGACAGCCGGCTCTGCTCGGCGCAGAACTGGGTGGTCGATGGCGGTTGGAGCTGATCGCGCGCGAGACCGCGGTCAAAAGCGGGGTTTTCGCGCAACCCTCACGTGTTCGCGCCGGTATAGAGATGCGGCCAGCGGCGTTTGATGACGGGGCTCGCGCTGCCCCAGGCGAGGCATGAATCGAGCAGCGCCGGCCGGCCGCCATGCCGCGCCGCGGCCTGCTCTTCCGGGGTTTTCGCCGCCTCTCCCGCGGCCTCGGCGCGCTCGCGTTCGCGCCGCATCAGCACCGAATAGAGGGTCTGGAAGGCGACCGTCGCCATCTGCTGCAGGAGTTCGCGGAGATGCGTGCAACCCTCGGTGCCGCCGACCCGCGCCATCGCCTCCTTGATAAAGCCGCGCTTGATCGAAAGCCCGGCGAGGCGGGAGAAATTCCCCGCCGCCTGCGGGCAGATCTGCGGATAGGGGCTGAACTCGGTATCGGCCTCGCAGGCGACGATGGTCAGATCCCCATCGACGGTGAGCCGCATCCACATCCCGTGCAGCGGCTCGCCCTCCGCGACATAGCCGCGTTCCTCGCTCGTGAAGCCCTGGGTCTTGGTGTCGGTGAGATGGGCCTCGATATCATAAAGCCCGTCATCGCGAAGATAGCCACGAAGCGCGATATCGCGCAGATGCAACAGCTCGCGTGCCGGTGGCGGGCTCAGGGGCATCGTCTCGGTCTCCTGGAAAAAAGATATCAGATCGGCGGCTCGCCGGGGATGGGAGTGACGCCGAGGCTTTCGATCAGGGCGCTGACCTCGGCGATGGCCGCCTCGGCCGCCGTCTCGTCGGTTCCCTTGGCGACGATGGCGACACCATTATGCTCGCCCCGGTAATAGGGGTAGCTTCCGATGTCGAGCCCGGGATAGCGCGCCTGGATCGCGGCGAGCCCGTCGGCGAGACGGCCTTCGAGGAGGCGCTGCCCATGTACCGCCCGCGCGCGGATCGGCTTGCCGCCGGGCAGCGTCGGGGCGAGGCTCTCGAACATCGCCTGCATGATGCGCGGCACCCCGGCCATGACATGGACATTGCCGATCGAAAACCCGGGCGCGATCGAGATCGCGTTTTCGATCAGCCGGGCGCCGCGCGGCATCGTCGCCATGCGCTGGCGGGCCGCGTTGAACTCGCCGGGCTTGTAGTGGCGCGCCATCTTCGCCCAGGCCTCGGGATGCGGCTCCCAGGGCACGCCGAAAGCGGCGGCGATGCATTGGCTGGTGATGTCGTCATGGGTCGGGCCGATGCCGCCGGTCGTGAAAACGTGATCGAAGGCAGCGCGGGTCTTGTTCACGGTCGCGATGATGGTCGCTTCGATATCGGGGATGATGCGCACTTCGCGAAGCGCGATGCCGAGTTCGGCAAGGCGGCTCGCGAGGAATTTCACATTTACGTCCTGGGTGCGGCCCGAGAGGATCTCGTTGCCGATGACGAGGATGCAGGCGGTGGGGTTCTGGGTCTCGGTCATGGCGCTACCTTACAGGAAATCCCGGAGCATGGGGACCAGCGGCAGATCGGCGGGAGGCATGCGGTACTCGGAGAGCTTCTCCGGCCGCACCCAGGCGAGCGCCTGGCCCTCGCGCGGCGTAACAAAGCCGCGCCAGCGCCGGCAGAGATAGAGCGGCATCAGGAGATGGACGCGCTCATAGGCGTGGGAGGCGAAGGCGAAGGGGGCGAGGCAGGCGGCGGCGACATCGATGCCGAGTTCCTCCTGCAATTCGCGGATCAGGGCCGCCTCCGGGGTTTCGCCGGGCGCGAGCTTGCCGCCGGGAAACTCCCAGAGCCCGGCCATTTTTTTGCCCTCCGGCCGGCGCGCGAGCAGAACCCGCCCGTCGCTATCGATCAGCGCGCAGGCAGCGACGAGGAGCAGCGGCTTCGCTCCCTCGGGCGCCGCTTCATCGCGCGCCGCTTCGGGATGGCCGAAAATATCTTCGCGCCGCACCTCATGGACCACGACCGGCTGGCTGCCGCCGCGGGCGAGAAAATTCTGCGTCTCGCGGCCGGTCTCGCGAAACCCGATCCGCCGCAGCACCGCGAGCGAGGCTCTGTTGTCGGTCGCGGCGACGGCCTCCAGCCGATCGAGATCGAGATGAGCGAGCGACCACGCCGCCATCCGCCCCGCCGCCTCGCAGGCGACGCCATGCCCCCAGAAGCGCCGCCCGACCCAATAGCCGAGCCGCCCGAGGCGCCGTTCATGATCGACCCTGAGCCCGACGCCGCCGACCAGGATCTCTCTGCCCTCCTCATCGCCGGTGATGGCGAGGTGATAGGCCCGCCCGAGCGCGAGATCCTTGGCGCTGGCGGCGATCCATTCATCGGCGAGCGCCCGCGGATAGGGAAAGGGCACGCCGGCGAGATTGCGGCACACCTCCCAATCGTTGATCAGCCGGTGCAGCGCCGGCGCATCGGCGGCGACGAGCGGGCGGAGCGTCAGACGCGCGGTGGTGAGCGGCGTAAATCCGGCCGACATCATCGCCGCGCGGCCAAGTTCCGGCTGGCTGAGGCGCGATCCTCGGGAAATCGGAATTGGGGCGATCGGGGCATGATGGAACCGGGGGCGAAAGTGGCGCATCGTCCGCCGTCGCGCAAGATCGGGCCGCGCCATTCCTCGGCGCCTGATACCTCCGCAAAATCCCGTGAGATGCGGGCACCCGGCGGGAGAGGCTGGCTTTCGCCTCCCGGATACGCCATCATTGCGGGGCGAACCCGTCTGGATCAGATCGCACGAGACGGGTTCCGCTAAATTGCTGTTTGATCGCGTGACCAACGTCTTCGGC
>JAKAQU010000111.1 GCA_021819535.1 Pseudomonadota bacterium
CGATCTGGGGGATTTTCATGCGGCTTGCGATCCGTCTTTTTCTCACCACCAGCGCCTTGGCCGCCGGTGGCGCGCTCCTTGCCGCGGGGCCAGCGCGGGCCGGCGATGTCACCACGCTCGCGAGCTTCACCGGCGGCAATGGCTCCGAACCCTATGCCGGCCTCACCGATGTCAACGGCACGCTTTATGGCACCGCGAGCGCCGGCGGCAGCGCGGGGGACGGGACGGTGTTTTCCTACAGCGTCCCCGAGCCGGCCTCGCTTGCGCTCCTCGGCGCCGGGATCGCGGGAATCGCCCTCGCGCGACGGCGGCACCAGGCCGGGTGAGTGCCGCATGGCCTCTTGACAAATCTCGCCGAGCGCCTAGGGGTGGTCGCGTGACATAGTGCATCCTTCTGCCCAGAAGCCCGGTAGCTTGATCGACTTATCCTCTTGGAATCGCCTATAGAACTTTGACCTTCGCGCTGCGATTTCCTGGGCATCTGCCTTGACGGCATCTGTTTCGAGGGCAGAGGTCGGGATCTGCCACGGTGCCGAGAACATGAGCTGTATCGCTCGACGGATCACCTCTGTCGTGGTGGCGCTGCCGTGTAGAACCTGGCCCATAGTGCTCCTTCCACCCACGCGAAAAGACTGCACCATCAAAACCCGGGATCAAACACCTAGCTCGCGCTTGCCGAAGCCAGCGCGCAGAGGCTCAGGGACGGCCTTGCGTATCCAATAGACCCCGCCTCCGAGATATGGCGTGGTCATGCGTAAGGCCATTTGGAGCACCGTTTTGTCGCACCGGCCTGCCCCAACTCATTGATTCCTTGGATTTCTGCGGAAAACCCGCGCTCTGGCGGAGGGAGGGGGATTCGAACCCCCGGTACGGGTTTACCCCGCACAACGGTTTAGCAAACCGCCGCCTTCAGCCGCTCGGCCATCCCTCCGGGGAAACATGCAGCCTCTGGAAAAACTCCTAGGTCAACACCCTGGTAAGGTCAATCGCCTTTTCCTCCGACGGCATTGGTGAGAGTGCCGCGCGCCATGGACCGGGGTGGGGGGCCTGAGGTAGGGAGTGCGGGTTTGGGACTATGGGGTTAGGAATTGACGCCTCCCCGCATTCCAGGCAGTTTTGGTTTTGAAAATTTTTTGACCGCAGCTCGCAGCAGGATCTCAAGGGGAACATGCCGTTTCGACCGTCACTCGTGCACGCAGCGCTTCTTTCGCCGATCGCCCTCGGGCTTATCGGATGCACGACGTGGTGGCGGCAGGAAGCGCCCGATTATCCGGTATTCTTCGTCCCCGGCTCGGCGGCGCTCAATGAGACGGCGAAAGCGGTGGTTCAGGTCGCTGCCGACTATGCGAAGCAGCATACGCGCCTCAATGTCGTGGTGAACGGCTATGCTGACCAGACGGGCAATACCGGCGCCAATAATGCGCTCTCCAATGAGCGGGCCAAGGCGGTCACCGACCAATTGGTAACCGATGGCGTCGCACGCGAGCGCATTCATTACAACGCCAACGGCCCGACCGGCTCGCTGCTGAGTGGCCAAGCCGATCGGCGGGTGGACATCGTGATTGGCGGCTGAATGAGCCGGTGGCTCGCCTCCAACGCTTGGGGCCAGGCGTTTGCCGAATGGGCCCACCAGATCAAAGCAGGAAGCGGCCCCAGACCCGCATTTTGGAAAGGTTTCCAAAGGCAATGCCTTTGGTGGGGGCAGGGGCAAAGCCCCTGCTCTGATCACTGATGGAACGCCTCTACTTTTTTGACGCGCCCCAAGTCCTTCTCACCCCGCCTTGGCCGGCGGTTTGGCGTCATTCGCCGCTTCCGCCTTTAGAACCGAGGTGATGGTCTCGCGCAGCACCAGAACGCGGACATTGGGCGCGATTTCGACCTCGATTTCGTTCGAGCCCTCGCGCAGCTTCTGGACGGTCGCGAGAATGCCACCTGCCGTCACCACCCGATCGCCACGCTTGAGCGCCGAAAGCGAGCGCTTTAATTCCTTCTGGCGTTGCTGCTGCGGGCGGATGAGGAGGAAATAGAACACCCCGAAGATCAGGACGAGCGGCGCGAACTGGGTCGCGTTGGCCATCAGGGCGTTGGCGCTTTGGGCATAGGCGGGTGTGATCAGGGTCGGGAGCATGAAAATCTCTTTCCGGGTTGCCGAAGCTCGGCGCGGACCATAGTTTGCCGGCCCTTCGCGTCAAGTTTTCTTCCCGTCACCAGGACCGAGCCCAAAGGACCGAGCATGGACCCGCGCCTCATCGAAGCCGCCCTCCGCATCGCGGACGCCCTTGAGCGCCTCGCTCCGCCGCGTCCCGCCGCCCTCGATCTTGCCGCGGCGGATGCCTTCGTCTGGCAGCCCGAGAGCAAGCGCTTGCAGCCGGTCGCCGCGGTCTCACGGGTCGCGATCGGGCTTTTGCAGGGGATCGATCGGCAGAAGACCTTGCTTCTCGACAATACGCTCCGCTTTGCCGCGGGCTTCCCCGCCAATAACGCGATGCTGTGGGGCGCGCGTGGAATGGGCAAATCCTCCCTCGTCAAGGCCGCCCATGCCGAGGCCAATGCCCGGGCGCCGGGGAGCCTCGCGCTGATCGAAATCCACCGCGAGGACATCGCGACCCTGCCCGATCTTTTGCGCGGCCTCCGCGGCCAGCGCCGGCGCATTCTGATCTTCTGCGACGATCTTTCTTTCGAGCGCGAAGATGCTGATTATAAAGCATTGAAATCGGTGCTCGATGGCGGCATCGAAGGGCGGCCGGAGAATGTCTTGTTCTATGCCACCTCCAATCGCCGCCATCTGATGCCGCGTGACATGATCGAGAATGAGCGTTCTACCGCGATCAACCCCTCGGAGGCGACGGAGGAGAAAGTTTCGCTCTCTGATCGTTTCGGGCTCTGGATCGGCTTTCACAATTGTGATCAGGAAACATTTTTTGCCATGATCGAGGGCTATGCCAGCGCGTTTTCACTGCCCCTGACCGCCGAACAGCTCCGCGCCGAGGCGGTGGAATGGTCGGTCACGCGCGGCGGGCGAAGCGGGCGCGTTGCCTGGCAGTTCATCCAGGATCTCGCGGGGCGCCTCGGCGTGCGCGCGGCCTAGCCCGGCCCTGTTCATCTCCCGCCCGCGGTGGCAGACTGCGCCGGCTTTCGTCGCTTCGAGAGCGCTGCTCACGTCGCCGGCGGTTCCGCCCGCGACGATCGTGCTTTGAGGGAGAAAACGGCCATGGCTGAGAATGGATCGCGGAGATTGCGCAGCCGGCGGTGGTTCGATGACCCGCATGATCCGGGGATGACGGCGCTCTATATCGAGCGCTACATGAATTTCGGCCTGACGCGCGACGAGCTGCAATCGGGCAAGCCGATCATCGGCATCGCCCAGACCGGCTCCGATCTCTCGCCCTGCAACCGCCATCACCTCGATCTCGCCTCTCGCGTGCGCGATGGCATCCGCGAGGCGGGAGGGGTGCCGCTCGAATTTCCGCTGCACCCGATCCAGGAGACGGGCAAGCGCCCGACCGCGGCACTCGACCGCAATCTCGCCTATCTCGGCCTCGTCGAGGTGCTGCATGGCTATCCGCTCGACGGCGTGGTGCTGACCACGGGATGCGACAAGACGACGCCCGCCTGTCTCATGGGTGCTGCGACGGTGAACATTCCGGCGATCGTGCTCTCCGGCGGGCCGATGCTCGATGGCTGGTGGCAGGGAAGGCTCTCGGGCTCCGGCACCATCGTCTGGGAGGGGCGGAAACTCTATGCCGAGGGCAAGATCGGCTACCAGGAATTCATGGACATGGTGGCCTCCTCCGCGCCGTCGGTCGGGCATTGCAATTCGATGGGAACGGCGCTTTCGATGAACAGCCTCGCCGAGGCGCTCGGCATGTCGCTCCCCGGCTGCGCCGCGATCCCCGGCCCCTATCGCGAGCGCGGCCAGATCGCCTATGAGACCGGGCGGCGAATCGTCGCCATGGTGCATGAGAATCTGCGCCCCTCCGACATCATGACCAAGGCCGCCTTCGAGAACGCGGTGGTCGCGGCGGCGGCACTCGGGGCGTCGTCCAACTGCCCGATCCACATGATCGCGATCGCCCGCCATATGGGGATCGAGCACACGCTCGACGATTGGCAGCAGCTGGGGCCGGAAATTCCGCTCCTCGTCGATTGCCAGCCGGCCGGGCGTTTCCTCGGCGAGGCCTTCCATCGCGCCGGTGGTGTGCCGGCGGTGATGAAGGAATTGCTCGCGGCCGGGAAGCTCGATGGCGCGGCGATGACGGTGACCGGGCGGACGCTCGCCGAAAACCTGGCCTCCGTCCCCGATCCCGATCGCGAGGTCATTCGCGCCTATCATCGGCCGCTCCGCGAGCGCGCCGGCTATGTCGTGATGTCGGGCAATCTGTTCGAGAGCGCGGTGATGAAGACCAGCGTGATCGACGCCGAATTCCGCCGCCGCTTCCTCTCCGATCCCGCGCATCCGGACGTGTTCGAGGCCAAGGCGATCGTGTTCGAGGGACCGGAGGATTATCACGCGCGGATCGAGGATCCGGCGCTCGGCGTCGATGAGCATTCGATCCTGATCGTGCGCAATTGCGGCCCGGTTGGCTATCCGGGGAGTGCTGAGGTGGTGAACATGCAGCCGCCGGCCGCACTCCTCAAACGCGGCATCAATGCCTTGCCGACGATGGGCGATGGACGGCAATCGGGCACGTCCGGCAGCCCGTCGATCCTCAACGTCACTCCCGAGGCCGCGATCGGCGGCGGGCTCGCGCTGCTCAAGACCGGCGATCGCATCCGTGTCGATCTCGCCCGGCGCCGCGTCGATGTCCTGCTCGACGACGCCGAACTCGCCGCCCGCCGCGCCGCTTGGACGCCGCCCAAGCTCGACAACAAGACGCCGTGGGAGGAAATCTATCGCAACCAGGTCGGCCAGCTCGGCACCGGGGCGTGCCTGGAACCGGCGACACTTTATCTCGATATCATCACGACGCGTGGTGAATCGCGCAATAACCACTAACCGATCATCGAGGAGACAAGGGCATGGCAGGCAGGCTCGCAGGCAAGACCGCTTTCGTGACGGCGGCGGCGCAGGGGATCGGGCGGGCGAGCGCGCTCGCTTTCGCGGCCGAAGGAGCGCGGGTGATCGCAACCGATGTCAACGAGGTGAGGCTCGCCGATCTCAAGGCGCCCAATCTCACCACCGCGCACCTCGACGTGCTCGATCTCGAAGCGGTCACCAAGGCCGCGGCCGCCGCCGGCACCATCGATATCCTGTTCAACTGCGCCGGCTTCGTCCATCAGGGCAGCATTCTCGAGGCGACCGAGGCGGAATGGCAATTCGCCTTCGACCTCAATGTGCGTTCTATGTTTCGCACCATCCGCGCTTTCCTGCCCGGGATGCTGGCGCGGGGCAGGGGCTCGATCATCAATATGGCGTCCGCCGTCGGCAGCCTTAAGGGCGCGCCCAATCGCTTCGTTTATGGCGCGAGCAAGGCGGCGGTGGTCGGGATCACCAAATCGGTGGCCGCGGATACCGTCACGCGCGGGGTGCGCTGCAACTGCATCTGCCCTGGCACCATCCAGACCCCGAGCCTCGATGACCGGATCGCCGCCAATGCCGCGGAGGCTGGCTCGGTCGAGGCGGCGCGCGCGGCGTTCGTCGCGCGCCAGGCGATGGGAAGGCTCGGCGCGCCGGAGGAGATCGCCGCACTCGCGGTCTATCTCGCCTCCGACGAATCGCGCTTCATGACCGGCCAGTCGGTGGTGATCGACGGCGGCTGGACGATTTGAACGGCGTGAGCCGAACAGCGGAGGAAACCATGACCGAAGCCTATATCTGCGATTTTACCCGCACGCCGATCGGCCGCTATGGCGGCGCACTCCGCGATGTCCGCACCGATGACCTCGCCGCCCAGCCGCTTCGCGTCTTGCGCGAGCGCAATAGAGGGGTGGATTGGGAGGCGGTCGATGAATGCCTCATGGGCTGCGCCAACCAGGCCGGCGAGGATAACCGCAACGTCGCCCGCATGGCGCTTTTGCTCGCGGGATTGCCGGCGAGCGTTCCGGGGGGAACGATCAACCGGCTGTGCGGCTCCGGGCTCGATGCCGTGGGCACGGCAGCGCGCGCTATTCGTACCGGCGAGGCCGATCTCGTCATCGCCGGCGGGGTCGAGAGCATGACGCGGGCGCCCTTCGTCATGGGCAAGGCGAGCGAGGCTTTCCCGCGCGAGGCGCAAATGTATGACACCACCATCGGCTGGCGCTTCGTTAACCCCTTGATGCGCGGGCAATACGGCGTCGATTCGATGCCCGAGACGGCGGAAAACGTCGCCGAGGAGTTTCAGGTGGCGCGCGCCGATCAGGACGCTTTCGCCTGGCGCAGCCAGCAGCGCACGAAGGAGGCGATCGCGCGCGGCTTTTTCGCCGGCGAAATCACGCCGGTCACGATCAAGACGCGAAAGGGCGAGGTGATCGTCGCCGAGGATGAGCATCCGCGCCCGGAAACCACGCTCGAAGGGCTCGCCAAGCTGAAAACCCCGTTCCGCAACCCCGGAACCGTCACCGCCGGCAATGCCTCGGGCGTCAATGACGGCGCGGCGGCGCTGTTGCTGGCCTCCGAGAAAGCCGTGGCCCGCCATGGCCTGACGCCGCGGGCGCGGGTGGTCGCGATGGCGACGGCGGGCGTTCCGCCGCGGATCATGGGCATGGGCCCGCTGCCGGCGACCGAGAAGCTGCTCGCCCGCCTCGGTCTCAAAATCGGCGATATCGATCTCATCGAACTCAACGAGGCGTTTGCCGCGCAGGCTTTGGCGGTGACGCGTGGGCTCGGCCTCCCTGATGACGCCGAGCACGTCAACCCGAATGGCGGCGCGATCGCGCTCGGCCATCCGCTTGGCGCCTCGGGCGCCCGGCTCGCGCTCACCGCGGTCAATGCGCTGGAAGCGCGCGGCGCACGGCGTGCCATCGCCACCATGTGCATCGGCGTCGGCCAAGGGATCGCGGCCCTGATCGAGCGCGTATGACGGATGCGCCGGCGCGGGATGCGTTGACCCGGGATGCGTTGACCGGGATGCGTTGACCCGCTGGGGCGGCGGGATTATTGAAAAAACCTACCGGGCGATCGATGTCGGCCGGTGGGTGAAGTCGGGGGTTTGAAAGAATGAAGGACACGCCGAGCGCGCGCAGGATGGCGCGCAACAGCGATGGCAAATGGGTCGAGCGCCCGCTTTCGCCGCATTTGCAGGTCTATCGCCCGCAAATCACCTCCGCGCTCTCGATATTCCACCGCATCACCGGGGTCGGGCTCGGGATTGGCAGCTTGCTCTTGGTCTGGTGGCTCGTCGCGGCATCCGGGACCGATGCCGATTACGCCCGAGCCGCCGGCTTCATCGGCTCGCCGCTCGGGGTTCTGCTGCTGTTCGGCTGGACGGCGGCCCTCGTCTATCATTTCCTCAACGGCATTCGCCATCTCGCCTGGGATGCCGGTTTCGGGTTCGAGCGCGCGGCGGCGCATGCCAGCGGCAAGCTGGTGGTGATCATGACCATCGTCCTGACCCTGTTGGTCTTCGTCGTCGGCCTGGTGATCTGGTAAGGAGCGGGGGATGTCGGCCAACAAAATGGAAGTCGCCGCCATGCGCTCCGCACTCGGGCGCGCGCGCGGCCTCGGTTCGGCGAAAACGGGAACGGCGCATTGGTGGGCGCAGCGGCTGACGGCGATTGCCTTGGTGCCGCTCGCCATCTGGTTCGTCCTCGCGGTCCTCGCCCATCTCGGTGCGCCGCACGCCGAGGTCGCGCATTGGATCGGGCGGCCGGTCAACGCGGTTCTGCTGCTCGCCCTGATCGTCGCCCTCTTTCATCATCTGCAGCTCGGTTCACAAGTGGTGATCGAGGACTACATCCACGGCGAGGCGCTCCGGCTTGCCGCTCTGCTGCTGATGCGGGCGGTGGTCGCGCTCCTGTTTTTGGCCGCCTTCATCGCCATTCTGCGGATGGCGCTCTGAGGGAAGCGGCCGGAGTTCAACCCATCGGGTAAAGAGGAGAGCCTGGCTCAGCGCCGGCTCGGAAACTGAAAATGAATGCGATTTCGAAACCCTCTCTCGGCGCCTATGAGATCGTCGATCACGCGTATGAGGTCATCGTCGTCGGCGCTGGCGGGGCGGGGCTCCGCGCGACCCTCGGCATGGGTGCCGCGGGGTTGAAGACCGCCTGCATCACCAAGGTTTTCCCGACGCGGAGCCATACGGTCGCGGCGCAAGGCGGGATCGCCGCCTCGCTCGGCAATATGAGCGAGGATGGATGGCGCTGGCACATGTACGACACCGTCAAGGGCTCGGACTGGCTCGGCGATCAGGACGCGATCGAATATATGTGCCGCGAGGCGGTGCCGGCGGTCT
>JAKAQU010000112.1 GCA_021819535.1 Pseudomonadota bacterium
TTCCGATCTGGCCGAGGTCGGGCAATGCAATGATATCCATGCCCGCGGCTACTCGCGCTTGACCAGAGGGCACTCGCTTTCCGAGAGGGGGCGAAACACCTGATCTCCGGGGATCTCCTGGAGCACCTTGTAGACATCCCACTCCCCCTTTGACTCCTCCGGCTTTTTCACCTGCACCAAGTACATGTCGTGGACCATGCGACCATCGACACGGAGCCGGCCATTTTCCGTGAACGGATCCTTGATCGGCATGGCGCGCATCTTTGCCATTACCTGCGTCGCGTCATCCGTACCAGCCGCCTCGATCGCCTTCAAATAGTGAAGCGTCGCCGAGTAATCGCCCGCTTGATTTGATGTCGGCATCTTCTTGTTCCGGTCGAAGAACCGCTTCGAAAAAACGCGGCTCTCATCATTGAGATCCCAGTAAAACGCTTCGGTCAACACGAGCCCTTGAGCCGCTTGCAGGCCGATACTCTTCACGTCGCTGATGAACATCAGCAGGCTGACGAGCTGCTGGCCGCCCTGCATCAACCCAAATTCCTGCGCCTGCTTCAATGAGTTGATTGTATCGCCGCCGGCATTAGCCAGTCCAACCACTTTTGCTTTCGAAGCCTGCGCCTGCAAAACAAGCGAGGAGAAGTCAGACGTATTGAGCGGATGCCGAACAACGCCAACGAGCTTTCCGCCCTTTTGCGCCAGCTCAGCAGTGACTTCCTTGGCCAGCGCCGCTCCAAAGACCTGATCGAGTTCGATCAGGAACCAACTGTCGCCGCCACGCTGAACCACAGCATCAACCGCCGCCTTGCCCGTCGAATAGGTGTCATAGACCCAATGTACGCCCGTTGGCGAGCAATCCTTGCCGGTCAGCGTATCGGAGCCAGCTCCCGTAACGATGGAGACCCGATCCTTTTTCTTCGACAGATTTTGAACGGCCAAGGCGATAGGCGACGAAGGAAGGTCAATGATCATTTTGACACCATCGACGTCGTACCACTGGCGCGCGATCGAGGCGGCAACGTCCGGCTTGTTTTGCGTGTCCGCTGCAATCACTTCGATGGGACGCCCCAGCACCGAACCGCCGAAATCGTCCACCGCCATGCGGACGGCATCGACCGCGCCGGGGCCACCGATATTCGCGTAGAGGCCGGAAAGGTCCGTCAGCACGCCTATCTTCAACGGACCGCTATCCGCAGCGTGGGCGCAGGGAGCGGTTGCCAGCATCGAGCAAATACCAGCCACAATAAATCTTCTGAGCACGTCGCCTCCTTTCGAGTGATGTTGATCGTTATCGTTATTGAGTTGCCGCTGCACGGTTGGCACGCATAGTGATCGAACCGTAGAGCTCAGGGCGGCGCTGCTCCAACAAAGGATAGCGTTGGCGGATCTCGTCGACGAACGCCGGATCGATCACGGTCGAGAGGCATGTCTCCGTATCGGACGCCGTCGCCGTGACGGTGCCCCATGGATCGACAACCATACTGCGCCCGACGAACGCGATTCCCGATTTTGGCTCTGTGCCATACTGACCAGAGGCGACGACCCAAACCTGGTTTTCGGCGGCGCGAGCGCGCAGGAAGAACTCCCAGTGATCGTAACGTGGGCTCAAGAATGCTGACGCACAGACGAGCAAACGCGCGCCCTTCAGCGTCATCTCGCGATAAATTTCTGGGAACCGCAGATCGGAGCAAACCGACAAGCCGATCGGCCCAATTTCCGTCTGGAACACCGGAAGATCGTCGCCCGCGCAGACTTTATCGGACTCTCGGATCCCGTCTTGAATATCGTGACGGTTAGGTGCATCGAAGAGATGTGTCTTGCGGTAGAGACCGATGATGCTGCCATCTGGCGCGATGAGTGGACAAGTGTTGTAGAAGACGCCATTGCCCGTATCCTCATAGAACGACCCGACGATGTGCATCCGATAACGCCTGGCTTCGCGTGCCAAGAGGTTCGTCGTGGGGCCGGGAATCGGCTCTGCAATCTTGCGATAGATCTCCTTGTCGCTGTAGCCGAGACCCGTCCACACTTCAGGGAGCACAACGAGTTTCGATCCGCGGTCACCGGCCTGCTGCACCAGGCGGAGTGCCTTTTCCACAGTTGCGTCCTTTTCACCGTCAACCGCGGTGAATTGGATGCATGAGACGAGATATTCGTTTGACATGGCTGCTCTCTGCGAGTGAGTTGATGCGGCGGCGCGTCCCGCTATTGCCCGAGCTTGTCTGAGATCGCGTTGGCGACGCTCACTATCTTTTTCGCAAGGGCGGAAATTCGAGGCCCGTCGTAGCGCGGCTTGATGCCACCCAGGCTGATAGCGCCCATGAGCCGGCGCTCGGAGCCAAATATCGGCGCCCCAACGGCAACCAGGTGTTCGAACGCGTCTTCTTCGCCAACGGCATAGCCCGCCCTCTGAACTTCTTGGATCCGCGCCCGAAGCTTGACGGGATCGGTAATTGTTTGTTGGGTACGTGCCGGCAATGGCCGGGCCAGCACCGCCTCGATGATCTCTCGCGGTGAGAAGCTAAGAAGCGCGAGAGGCCCACCGCCACTATTGAGCGGCAGCCGCCGCCCTACCTCCATCCCTTCCACTCGGACTGGATAGTCTCCATCGAAGCGGTCAATGCAGAGCGCTTCGTTCCGATCCGCCACCAGGAGAATGGCGGCGTCTCGGGTTTCTTGCGCCAGCGCCGCCAGCAGTTGCGAGGCTGAAGCACGAATGGAAAACCAACTCTGAGCGGATCCCGCGAGCGTCAGAAGACCCGTCCCAAGGCGATACTTTCCAGAATCGGGATCACGGTCGACGAATCGCTCAGCTTCCAAAGTGGCAAGCAGGCGGTGGCACACGGTCTTCGGCAACCCGACTGTTTTGACGACCTCCTGAAGCAGCCATTCACGGCTGCCGCCGCTCAGGCAACGCAGGATTTGAGCCGCTTTGATAACCGACAAATTGATGTCGCGCGTCGGTGGCATCGTGTGATCCGGAGGGTTCACGTCTTATCTCATTACCTAATCGTTATCTATTCCGATATTCGGAACAATAGGTCCGGTTATCGGAATAGATAACGCCGGTCTCGATCAGAACGCAAGTGGCAGCGAGCATGATGCTGCGCGAGAATCGTTCCCACCCAAATGCGATACCTGTCCTCTGCGCCCCCGCCGCTTGCCGCCGGGCCCGCCCTTGGCTAGGGTCGCGCGATTTTCGACGCCTTGCGCCGCCCCTTGCACGAATGTTGGATCCCATGAGCTTCATCGCCGAACGCCTCGGCCGCATCAGCCCGAGCCAGACCATCGCCATCTCCACCAAGGCGCGCGCGCTGAAAGCCGCCGGGCGCGATATCATCAGCCTCTCCGCCGGCGAGCCCGATTTCGACACGCCACCGAACGTCAAGGCCGCCGCCATCCGCGCGATCGAGGCCGGCGAGACGAAATATACCGATGTCGCCGGAACGCCCGCGCTCCGCGCCGCGATCGCGGCCAAATTCCGCGCCGATTCGGGGCTTGACTACAAGCCCGAGGAAATCATCGTCGCGACCGGCGGCAAACAGGTGATCTACAACGCCATGGTCGCGACCCTGAACGCGGGCGATGAGGCGATCATCCCGACCCCGTGCTGGGTGAGCTATCCCGATATCGTCGCCCTCGCCGATGGCACGCCGGTTCTGGTGCCGTGCAGCCAGAACAGCGGCTTCAAGCTCCGCGCCGAGGATTTGGAACAGGCGATCACGCCGCGCACCAAATGGTTCATCCTCAATAGCCCCTGCAACCCGACCGGCGCCGCCTATTCGACCGAGGAATTGCGGCCGATTTGCGATGTTCTGCTGCGCCATCCCGATGTCTGGATTTTTACCGACGATATCTATGAGAAACTGGTCTATGACGGGTTCCAGCCGGCGACCATCGCCGCCGTCGAGCCGCGCCTGAAAGCCCGCACGGTGACGATGAACGGCTGCTCGAAAGCCTATGCCATGACCGGCTGGCGCATCGGCTATGCCGGGGCACCGGTCACGCTGATCAAGGCGATGGACAAGCTGCAGAGCCAGTCCACCTCCAACCCCGCCTCGATCAGCCAAGCGGCGGCGCTGGAGGCGCTATCGGGGCCGCAGGATTCGATCGCGGCGATGGTGAAGGTCTATCAGGAACGGCGCGATCTCGTCGTCGCCATGCTGAACGCGGCACCCGGCATCTCCTGCCACAAGCCGGAGGGCGCGTTCTACGTCTATCCCGCGATCCATGGCTGTCTCGGCAAAAAGACCAAATCCGGCGTTGCGATCGAGAGCGACGAGGATTTCGTGACCGCACTCCTCGAAGAGGAAGGGGTCGCGGCCGTGCATGGGGCGGCGTTCATGTATCCCGGCTATATCCGCATCAGCTACGCGACCTCGACCGAGGCGCTGCGCGAGGCCTGCACCCGCATCCAGCGCTTCTGCCAGGGTCTTTCCTGACGCCGATGCCGCCGCTCGCCGAGCGCCTGACACGCGTGCCCACCGCCGCCACCGCGGCGATGACGGCGCGGGCACGGGCCTTGCGCGAGGCCGGCGCCGATGTCATCGCACTCTCGATCGGCGAGCCCGATTTTGCCACCCCCGAGCACGCGATCGCGGCGGCGCTCGATGCGGCGCGGCGGGGCGAGACCAAATACCCGCCGCAGGATGGCACGCGGGCGCTGAAAGAGGCTATCCAGCGCAAATTCCGCCGCGATCAGGGGCTCGATTACGCGCTCGACGAGATCATGGTCGGCAATGGCGGCAAACAGGTGATTTTCGATGCCCTGATGGCCGCCGTCGATCCCGGGTCGGAGGTCATCATCCCCGCCCCCTATTGGGCCTCCTATGCGCTGATGGCCGAACTCGCCGGCGGCAATGTCGTCCCCGTCAATTGCCCGGAAAATGCCGGGTTTCGCCTCCGCGCCGAGGATCTGGAAAAAGCCATCACGGAGCACACCCGGCTCCTCATCCTCAATTTCCCCAACAACCCGACGGGGGCGGCCTGCACGCCGGACGAGATGGCGGCGATCGGGCGGGTTCTGCTCGATCATCCCGATATCTGGGTGCTCGCCGACGATATTTATGAGCATCTGCTCTATGACGGATTCCATTACGTGACCCTCGCCGCCGCCGAGCCGCGTCTGCGCGAGCGGGTGGTGACGGTCTCGGGTGTGTCCAAAACCTATGCCATGACCGGCTGGCGGATCGGCTTCTGCGCCGGGCCGCGCCCCCTGATCCGCGCCATGGTCAACATGCAGGGCCAGGCGACGGCGGGGGTGTCCTCGATCGGCCAGGCCGCCGCCGCCGCAGCCCTCGATGGCCCGCAGGACTGGCTCGCCGAGCGGCTCGCGATCTATCGCCGCCGGCGCGATCTCCTCGCCGATCTGCTCAATGCCGCACCCGGCATCACCTGCCACAAGCCGGAAGGCGCGTTCTATCTCTTCCCCAATATCGCCGGCTGTATCGGCCGCGAGAGTGAGGGCGGGCGGAAGATCGCGACCGACACCGATTTCGCGCTCGCACTTCTGGAGGAGAGCCATGTCGCGGTGGTGCAGGGGGCGGCCTTCGGCATGAGCCCCTATGTCCGCGTGAGCTACGCAACCTCGGAGGCGCTGCTGGAAGAAGCCGGGCGCCGGATCATCGCTTTCTGCCGGGGGCTCCGCTGAGCCGCGCAACACTTCGCATCCACCCGGCACAAGCGGAAGACGAGGCCGGCGCCGTCGCCCTGATCGCCGAGGACGAGGCTGAATTCCCCGGCGCGAGGCCGGAATGGCGCCCGCTTCCCGATTTTGGCGCAGAGAGGGTATTCGTTGCCCGCGAGGGAAAGCGCGTGGTCGGGATCATTGCGATCGTGCCGCACGATTCGGCGGGATGTTTCGAGATCACCCATCTCCTCGTCGCCCGCCCGGTGCGCCGGCAAGGTTTGGCCGCACGCCTGCTGGCGGCGATCGAGGCGGCGGCCGTCGAGGCCAAGCGCTTTCTCCTCTGGTGCGATACGCGGGCGGATGCGGCACAGCGGTTTTTCGAAAAACACAGTTTTTTGCGCGATGGTCCGATCCGCATCGGCGCCGCGCAGACGCTTGCTTTCGGCTATGCCAAGCCGGCTTCCGGCATCGTGGTCGCCGATCTCGATGCCGCCGCCGCGGCCTCCGCCGATCGCCGGCTCGGCGATATCATGACCGCATCGGCCGAGGACGAAGCGGTGCCGCTCGCCTCGCCCGATGAGGCGAGGCGCTACTGGCGCGGCGTTTCGGCCGAGGTCGCTGGCGGCCAGCGCATCCTGCTCGTGGGCTGGGCCGATGGCGTGCTCGCCGGCTCGGTGCAGCTCGACATCAATACACCCCCCTATCAGGATCACCGCGCCGAGGTGCAGCACCTTCTGGTCCAGCCCGCCGACCGCGCCGGCGGGCTCGCGGAGGCGCTGATGCGTGAGGTCGAAATGGCCGCGCGCCGGCATGGGCGGCGGCTTCTCACGCTCAATGCCATTGCCGGCGGCCCGGCGGAGATCCTGGTGCGCAGCCTCGGCTGGAGCGAGGGCGGGCGCATTCCGGGCTTCACCGTGACCGCCCGGGGCATGCCGTGCGACGCGCTCTTCTTCTGGAAGGAATTATAAAAAACGGCCGTTTTCTCCGGCCCATCGGAGCCACCAGACCGGGATGCGCCGGCGCGAAATGGTCAGTGATGCTGGTATAATTTCGATCTTGCATCGTTAATGCGCTTTTGTTAAGTTAATATCCGTTAACGATACGCACGCGCCGCCCGAACGCCGTCCGCCCATTCAAAATGTATGGAGGAACGTCCCATGCCGTGCAGCCGCCGATTTTTCCCGCTCGCCACCACCCTTCTCGCGACCACCGCCCTCTTCGCCGGCAGCGTCCTCAGCGCCCGCCCGGCGCTGGCCTATAACGAATTCTTCAACGAATTCGACACCTCGCCGAGCACCGGCAACCCGACCGATTTCGAAATCACCTTCGCCGGCGCCCCGCCCATCCCGGCGCAGATCGCCAATGATGCCGGCACCGACCCGTTTGCGAACACGGGCGATCTCATGGCGGGCGGGCTGACCTCGAATGCCCGCGTCAACACAACCTATAATCCCCTCACCAACCAGACTACGGTGACCTATTCCGGCGATCCCTTGAAATCGGGCACGCAGATGCATTTCGGCCTCAATGACGGGCCGCCGCTTTCGCCCTATCCGCCGAACAATCTCAGCATCGTCAGCAAGACCTGGACCTATCCCGCCAGTTCCGGGATTGCCCCGGTTCTGATGCCGGCGATCAACATCGACCTCATCCAGCCGCACCCGATCGCCGGCAACGCGACCGGGTTCCTGGTGCTCTATCTCGAAGCCGGGTTCGCCAGCGGCGGGCCATTCTATGGCTCCTGGTTCGAGGTGCCGTTCATCGTCGGCGCAGTTCCCACGATTTTCTGGAATGCCGCCGAGGGCGTCCTCGAGGTCGATGGTGTGGATGAGGCGACCGGCGGCGCCGATATCGCCATCAGCAATACCGAAAATGAGCCGATACAACTGAAGAATTTCGGCTACGAAATGTCCCCCACCCAGATCCCGCTCGACGATTTGAATCCCAGCATTACGCCTGGAACCGAATATCCGGGCTCGCCGTTCACGCCCTTCAACGGCCCGGCGACCCTCAATGCCGGCCAGTATTCGGACAATATCCCCGAGCCGGCCAGTTTCGGCCTGCTCGCCGCCGGCCTGTTCGGCCTTGCCGGCATGCGTCTCCGCCGCCGCCAATCCTGAGCGGGGCAGATCAGCCACTGGCGCGCGCGCGGTCGATCCGCGCGCGCATTTCCCTGATCACCACCGCGATGCCGTCGAACAGCGCCTGGCCGATGAGAAAATGGCCGATATTGAGTTCCCGTACCTCCGCCAAAGCGGCGATCGGGCCGACATTGTCGTGGGTCAGCCCGTGCCCGGCATGGCATTCAAGGCCAAGCTCGGCGCTCAGGGCGGCGGCGGCGCGGAGACGCTCGAACTCGCCGGCGCGGCCTTCGGCATAGGCGCCGGTATGGAGTTCGACCACCGGCGCCGCGATCGCGGCCGCCGCGCGGAGCTGCGCCGGGTCGGGATCGATGAACAGCGAGACGCGGATGCCGGCGGCAGTGAGTGCGGCGACCGCCGGGCGCAGCGTCTCACTCTGCCCGGCGACATCGAGCCCGCCCTCGGTCGTCACCTCCGCCCGCCGCTCGGGCACCAGACAGGCGGCATGCGGGCGAAGGGCGCAGGCGATCGCCACCATCTCCTCGGTCGCCGCCATTTCCATGTTGAGGGGGGCGGCGATCTCGGCGCGAAGCCGCTTCATGTCGGCATCACGCATATGCCGCCGATCCTCGCGCAAATGCGCGGTGAT
>JAKAQU010000113.1 GCA_021819535.1 Pseudomonadota bacterium
TCCGATCTTTTCAAATCCGCGCCGCCAATTGCGATATCCTGCTCGATGCGATCGACGATCGCGAGGCGCAGAGCGAATCCCATCTCGCGACCTCGCAGCCCTATTATCGCACCGGTGCCGCGCTCGTGGTGCCGGCGGGCAGCAAGATCGCGTCTTTCGCTGATCTCGGTCCCGCGACCAAGGTCGGCGTGCTCGGAGGCTCGTTTGCGGCGATGGTACTTGGCCGGCGCCATGTCGGGCTTTCGGCGTTCGGTTTCGAGGATGACGCGCTCGAGGGTCTCGCCAATCACGAGGTCGATGCCGTCATGGTGACCCCCGCCTCAGCCGGGTATTATAACCTGAAGCACCCCGATCACCCGGTTCGCATCATCGGGCTCGACGAGACCGATCCCGGGCTCGCCTGGAATGTCTCGGTCGGGATGGTCAAACCCGACGACGCCTTGCGCGCCGCGATCGACAATGCGCTGAAAAATCTAGAAGCTGACGGGACTATCGCCAAAATCTACAGCCGTTACGGGATCACCCTCGCCGCGCCGCGATAACGGCGCGCCGCTTTTCAGATGGCCTCCGCCGGGTTTTCGAGGCGGATCAGAGTGAAAAGACCAAAGGGCGGCATCGCCGAGATATGCGCCTTCTGCCGTTCCTCCGCGAGAAGGAGGGCGTCGAATGCAAAATCCGGATGCCAGCCGAGCGCGCGCGACGCCGGCGCCAGGGCCCGCTCCACCCACCAGCGCGGGCCGCGCTCGGCGGCGAAGTGGTTGACGAACAGAAGTGTTCCGCCCGGACGCACCACCCGGCGCATTTCCGCCATCAGCCGGCGCGGATGCGGCACCACCGAGGCGACGAACATGGCGACCGCGATATCGAAGCTTCCGGTCTCGAAACTCATCGCCTCGGCGTCCATTTCGATCAGCGCCTCGACCTGGGTGAGACCTTGCTCGGCGACGCGGCGGCGGCCGATCGCAAGCATTTCGGTCGAGAGATCGATGCCGGTGATGCGTTTGCCCGGGGCGTAACGCGGGAGCGCGAGCCCGGTGCCGACACCGACCTCGAGCACGGCGCTGCCCGCCAGCCGGTTGATCTCTGCGACCGTACGGCGGCGGGCGAAGGCGGAAACACCGCCGAAGGAAGTGTCGTAAATACCCGCCCAGCGCCGGTAAGCGGCGCGAACCGCGTCCGTATCCAGGGCGGATTTCGGGGCCGGGCGTGAGGAAGGAAAGGCGTGGGTCATGATCGGCGACGATCCTTATGGCGCTGGCCCGACGGAGCATTATGGCCGGGGCATTCTGGTCTTGGACGGCTAGGGCTTTCGCGGCGCCGAGGGTGAACAGAGACAAGGGAGTGGGCGAACAACAGAGAGGAAATCACAACCACGAATGTTGAAGCGAAACAAGACGGAGAACGCAAGCCCGTTCCGCATGGCAGGGCCGCGAAGTCGGAAATCCGGCCGCAGACATACTCTTCCGGCTCGCGTTGCCCGAAAAAAAACAGACATTCCCCCCGGATGCCAACGCACCGGCCGGTTTTTCGATCCGTGACGGCGGCGGACGACGCCAAGCGCAGCGTCGCCCGATCTCAGCTCAATTTGGCAAGATTGACCGCGGCAGCGCGGCCATTCGCCTGCTGCTCGATCTCGAAATTGAGCTTTTCCCCCTCACTGAGGCTGCGCAGCCCCGCTTTCTGCACGGCGCTGATATGGACGAACACGTCCTTCCCGCCATGATCGGGAGCGATGAAGCCATAGCCCTTGGTCGGATTGAACCATTTCACGGTGCCCTGCGGCATCGCCACACGCCTTTCTGTCTGCGGGGCGACGGCATCCTTTCGGCAACCGTCACCCCTGGCTTGAACCGGCGTGCTCTTGGGCGGCACGCCTTCCTCCCGGCGGCAGAGAGGGCCAGTGTTTCACGCCCATTCCGCGTCGCCATGGGGACGATACGACGAGGAGACGCTTTCTCGCAACGGCGACGTAAGAATTTCTCACCGAACCCGCGCGCGAGGGCTCAGGCAGCCTCTTCGCGCTTCTCGCGTATCTTCACGTAAGCCAGGTCGGCGTGCGTTGCGCAGTAGGGCTTGGTGGGCAGCGCGGGATCGTCACAGAAACGAAATCCCGGCTTACCCGGCTCCCCCAACGGCCAGCAGCAGGTATGTGCACGGCGGAAGGGGGGCGGCTCGATGCGCCGGCGCGGTGCAGCGGCGGAAGGGGCGGTAAGAGAAGCAGCGCCTGACACGTGAAAAGATTTCGCCCGGGTGGCGCGCCGTGGTTCCCTCAGCACTTTTTCCCCCGAGGTCGGGGCAGGGATCGGCGAGGGGCGAGAGGGCAGCGTGAGGCGATGGGCTTTCCCGATCACGGCATTCTTGGTGATGCCGAGACGCCGGCCGATCTCGGCGGTCGGCAAGCCTTCGCTCCAAAGGTGCCGCAATTGCGTGATGGTTTCCTCGGTCCACTCCATTTCGTGGTCCTCCGCATGATCTGACCACAATATACAGTAAATCGACGGCAATGCTCAATCACCCAAGGCCACAAAATCTGTGGAAAACCCGCAAAAATTGTGGTCGCGGCGAGAGTTTCGCCACTAACCCTTGTGGTGATCTTCCGCAATTGCCCCGCCCGCCGGGGGCTTGGCCGCGGTTGCGCCGGCCGGGCGGCGCGTGCGAAGGCTCCTGATCCGCCGGGCATCGGCATCCACCACCAGGAATTCGATCCCGGAGGGGTGGCTGATCACCTCGCCGCGCGTTGGCACGCGCTCGGCCAGCGTGAACACGAGGCCGCCGACGGTATCGATATCGGCGTTGCGCTCATCTTCGGTCAGCACCGGGCCGAGCGCCGCCTCGAATTCCTCGACCGGCAGGCGGGCGTCGATATCGAGCGTGCCGTCGGCGCGTTCGACGAGGAGCTTCTTCTGCTCGTCGTCATGCTCGTCGGCGATGTCGCCGACGATGGTCTCGACCAGATCCTCGATCGTCACCAGCCCGTCGATCCCGCCATATTCATCGACGACGAGGGCGAGATGCATCCGCGCCTGGCGCATTTGCAGCAAGAGATCGAGCACCGGGATCTGGGGCGCGACCAGGAGCGGGCGGCGGAGGATTTTTTCGAGCGAGAAGGTCTCGCGCGGCCCCTCCGCGCCGTAGATGTCCTTGATGTGGACCATGCCGACAATGTCATCGAGCTGGTCACGATAGACGGGAAAGCGCGAATGGCCCTCGCGACGGATCAGCGCGAGCAGTTCGGCATGACCGAGATCGAGCGGCAGTGCCACGATGTCGGCGCGCGGCACCATGACATCATCGGCGGTGGTGCCGCGCAGCCGCAGCACATTGGCGATCAGCACCCGCTCCTGGCGGTCGAGTTCGGGCAACATGCCGGGCGAGAGCGGCGCGTCCGCCGCCTCCTGCACCAGTTCGGCGATCGAGGCGCGCACCGAGTGTTCGCCGCCGCGCCAGCCGAGAAAGCCGCGCAGACGCTGGATGAAAGGGGGGGGAAGCGCGCTCACGCCGCCCGCCACGGGTTGGGAAGGCCAAGCCGGCGAAGAATGCGTGCCTCCGCCATTTCCATCCGCCGCGCCGCCCCCGGGTGATGATGATCGTGCCCGGCGAGATGGAGGAGGCCGTGGACGACGAGATGGACGAGATGATGCCGCGGCCGTCTGCCCGCCGCCTCGGCCTCGCGGCGGACGACGCCAAGTGCGAGAATGACATCCCCGCCGCCCAGGCTCGGAAAGCTCAGCACGTTGGTCGGCGCGTTGCGGCCGCGATGGCGGGCGTTCAGCCGGCGAACCGCACGATCATCGGCGAGCACGATGCTAACCGTGCCGGCGCTCCCGGCGGCGGCGCAGACGCGGCGCACAAGCGCCTCGGCGCGCGGCACGAGACGCCGCCAGGCGGGCACCGCGATGAGGATGTCGGGGGGCCTAGCTTGCATCGGCAGGTTCCGAGATAAGGAAAAAAAATCGTTCTTTTTTGTAAAAAAGAACCAAAAAACTTTTATTCGTCTGGCAATGCCGTAGGCATTGCCCGCCCCGAGAAAGCAGCCACTCCGAGATCACAGAAAAAAAATTCTTTTTCTGAAGAAAAAGAAGGGCTTTTCTCCGGCTTTTCCAAAGCGCCCGCGACGCTCGAGAGGGGATCCCCGCCGCGGCGGGGCTAGGTTTTCGATCGCTGGCCATGGTGCTCGTCATAGGCGGCAACGATGCGCGCGACCAGGGGATGGCGGACGACATCATGCGCCGAGAAATGGGCGACGGCGATGCCTTCGACGCCGTCCAAAATCTCCAGCGCATCAAGGAGGCCCGAGCGCTGGCCGGTGGGAAGGTCGATTTGCGAGGGATCGCCGGTGATCACCATGCGCGTGCCCTCGCCCATGCGGGTCAGGAACATTTTCATCTGCACCGGCGTCGTGTTCTGGGCCTCATCGAGAATGACGAAGGCATGGGCGAGCGTGCGCCCGCGCATGAAGGCGAGCGGCGCGACCTCGATCTCGCCGTTCGCCAGGCGCCGCGTCACCTGCTCGGCCGGCATCATGTCGTTGAGCGCGTCATAGAGCGGGCGGAGATAGGGATCGACCTTTTCCTTGAGATCGCCGGGCAGAAAGCCGAGCCGCTCGCCCGCCTCGACGGCCGGGCGCGAGAGAACGATGCGATCGACGCGGCCGGATTGCAGCATGGCGACCGCCTGGGCGACCGCGAGATAGGTTTTGCCGGTGCCGGCGGGGCCGACCGCGAACACCGCCTCCGCGCGGGCGAGAAGGTCGATATAGCGCATTTGCCCCGCGCTCAGCGGCGCGACAGCGCCGCGGCGGGTGCGGATCGCGGGCAGATCGGCGAGCGGCAGGCGGGGAGCGGCATCCGGGGTCGCGAGCCGGATGGCCGCCTCGATTTCCGGCCCGCCGACCATCTGGCCGCCTTCGAGCCGGCGGTAAAGGCCCGAAAGTGCCGCCTGCGCCAGTTCCACCCGTTCCGGCTCGCCGCTGATCGCAACCCGGTTGCCGCGGCAGGAAAGCCGCACGTTGAGCCCCTTCTCCAGCCGCACGAGATGGCGGTCGTGCTCGCCGAGCAGGAGCGAAAGCAGGGCGTTGTCCGCGAACTGCAAGGTGACCGGCTTGTCGCTGCTGGCGGCGAGGGGGGGCGGGAGGTGGCTCAAGCGGCGGCGTGCTCCTCGTTGGCTGCGCGCCGCTCTCCGGCCAGCGAACGCGGGCCGGCGGCGGCGATGGTGACCTCGATTTCGTGTCCGATCAGGCTCTCCGGCCCATCGAGATGGACCGCCTGGAGATAGGGGCTGCGGCCGGCGATCTGGCCGCGATGGCGACCACGGCCGGTCACCAGAACGCCGATCCGCCGCCCGACCAGGCTCGCGTTGAATGTCTGCTGCTGGGCTGCGAGCAGGGCCTGAAGGGCGGCAAGACGGGCTTCTTTCTCGGGTTCGGGCACCTGGCCGGGTGCTGTCGCCGCCGGCGTTCCGGGGCGGGGCGAGTATTTGAAGCTGTAGGCCTGGGCGAAGCCGACTTCGCGGACCAGGTCGAGTGTCGCCGCGAACTCGGCCGCCGTCTCGCCGGGGTAGCCGACGATGAAATCGGACGAGAGCGCGATATCGGGCCGCGCCCGGCGGAGACGCTCGATGAGGCGGAGATAATCGGCGCCGGTATGGCGGCGGTTCATGGCGGCGAGGATGCGGTCGGCCCCGGATTGCACCGGCAGATGCAAAAACGGCATCAGCATCGGCAGATCGCCGTGGGCGGCGATCAGCGCGTCGTCCATGTCGCGGGGATGCGACGTCGTGTAGCGGAGCCGAAGGAGGCCGGGGATTTCGGCGAGTGCCCGCAAAAGCCGCGCGAGATTCCATTCGCCGCCGGCCGGCGCATCCCCATGCCAGGCATTGACGTTTTGGCCGAGAAGGGTGATCTCCCGCGCCCCGGCGGCGACCAGGGCGCGGGCCTCGGCGAGCACGGCTTCCGCCGGGCGCGACGCCTCCACCCCCCGCGTATAGGGGACGACGCAGAAGCTGCAGAATTTGTCGCACCCCTCCTGGATCGCGAGGAAGGCGGTGACGCCGCCCGCCGGCATGGCGGCTTCGGGCAGATGGTCGAATTTGCTCTCGGGCGGAAACTCGGTCGCGATCACCGCCCGGCCGCCATGTTCGGCTTCGGCGATCATCTCGGGCAGGCGGTGATAGGTCTGCGGCCCGAGCACGATATCGACATAGGGCGCGCGGCGCAGGATCTCGGCCCCCTCGGCCTGGGCGACGCAGCCGGCGACGGCGAGCAGCATCCGCGTGCCGGCGGCGGCGCGCGCCTCCTTGAGGCGGCGCAGCCGGCCGAGTTCGGAAAACAGCTTTTCCGTCGCGTGCTCGCGGATATGACAGGTATTGAGGATCACCATGTCGGCGTCCTCGGCCGAAGCCGCCGGCCCGAAGCCGAGCGGGGCGAGGACATCGGCCATGCGGCCGCTGTCATAGACGTTCATCTGACAGCCCCAGGTGACGACATGGAGGCGCCGGGCAGCGGGCGGGCGGGTTTGGGAGGCGGCCAAGGGGGGTAGGGCGTTCATCACAATCACTCCGTTCGCCGCCGCCGGACCAATCCGGACGGAAGCGGCGGAGCCATTGCCTTCCACGGCGCGGCGGTCAAGGGCAAAGCCGCCTACCAACCCCTAAGATCATGCGCCATTTTGAGAGCGTGAAAGGTGCTTCTGTCAAGCGACAACCGCATGACAGCGGCCGTCGACGCAACGCCGTCGCCCGGCGTTTCAGCCATGCCCGGCCGTGCCGGAGAGGAGGAGCGGGTCGATCTTGAGCTTGGCGAGTGCCCGGCGCCACTTCGTTTCGTGGTCGGCATCGAACAAAAGCGCCTCGTCCGCCGGCGCGGAGAGCCAGACATTCTGCTGGATTTCCTGGTCGAGCTGACCCGGCCCCCAACCGACATAGCCAAGCGCGAGCAGCCCCTGGCGCGGGCCGTTGCCGCCGGCGATGGCTTTCAGAATATCGAGGCTCGCGGTCAGCGCGAGGCGTTCATCGACGCGGAGACTGGCCTCATCGGTCCAGTCGGCGGTATGGAGCACGAAGCCGCGGGCGTGATCGACCGGGCCGCCGGAGCAGAGCCGGATATGGCGCGCCGGCGGCAGGGGCGCGATGTCGAGCTGGCGCAGCAGATCCTCGAAACTCGGCTGATCGAGCGGCCGGTTGAGCATGATGCCCATCGCGCCCTCTGGCGTGTGAGCGCAGAGATAAATGACGCTGCGGGCAAAATTGGGATCGCTCAACTCCGGCATGGCGATCAGGATCTGTCCGGTCAGTATCAAGCCGCCGCGTTGCGACCCGGCCGACCTTGGCGGGGCGGGCTTGGCGGCGGGCGGGCGAGAGGGTGCGCGGCGGGGCATGGCGACAGATTTGGGGATTTTCGCGCCGCAACGCAAGCGCAGGTTGGTTCCGGCCGGAATTTGGTCTAAGGAGTCCGGCTTTCCGGCAACCCGCGCCCCGGGCCACGCTCCGGGCCGCAAGAGAGCGAGCACGCGCATGACGATCAAGGTTGGCGATACCATTCCTTCGATGAAGCTGATGACGGCCTCCGCCGAAGGGCCGAAGGAAATTTCCACCGACGAGGTTTTTCAGGGCAAGACCGTGGTTCTGTTCGCGGTGCCGGGCGCCTTCACCCCGACCTGCAGCGCGAAGCATCTGCCCGGGTTCATCGAACTCGCCGATAAATTCTTCGCGAAAGGGGTGGATCGTATCGTCTGCATGGCGGTGAACGATCCGTTCGTGCTCGGGGCCTGGGCGAAGGACCAGGGCTCGGGCGAGAAGATCCTGATGCTCGCCGACGGCTCGGGCGCGCTGACCAAGGCGATGGGTCTGGAACTCGACCTCGTCGCGCGCGGGCTCGGTGTGCGCAGCCAGCGTTTTGCCCTGGTCGCCAAGAACGGCAAGATCACCCATCTCGCGATCGAGGAGCCGGGCGGCTTCGATGTCAGCCGGGCCGAGGCGGTGCTGGCGGCGCTTTGACAGATTGGTAGGGTATATTTTCGATGGGGGGTGCCGCTATGCCCCCCATTTATCAGCTTGGCTGACGTGAATCCTTCATCCGATCAAATTTATCTGTTAGGGAAAGAGTGAATTTAAGAGGTTTGGATTTTCTTCTATAAATTTCAATAAATGTGCTTCGGCTTCACCTCGATCTTTCTCGCTATCTGTGCCAGCATAGATCAATAATTCGCAGCAAAAGATAACAATGTTATTTGGTTCCTGGGCGCGACGCACCGATTTAAGTCCAATTTCCATCTCGCAAAGCAAAGAAAGTATAACTTCTTTATTGGGTTTACCTTGCCGAATTCTTAACTGAAATCCTTGAAAATATCGCTCATAT
>JAKAQU010000114.1 GCA_021819535.1 Pseudomonadota bacterium
CACCACTTTCTGCCCCGGCCGCATACGGTCGAGTTCGGTTTCCTTGAAATTGGCGGTGATCCAGATTTGCGGCGAGACGATCGCGAGGATTTGCTGGCCGGGTTGGACGAAATTGCCGAGTTCGACGTTGCGTTTGGTGATCCAGCCATCCTGGGGGGCCGTGACCTCGGTGAAGCCGAGGTTGATTTGCGCCTGGGCGAGAGCGGCGGCGGCCGCGTCCACCTGGGCGTCGAGTTGTTTCAACTGCGCTTCCGCGGCGGCGATGTTCTGGGCGACGAGATTGGCCTCGGTGAGCTGGGCCTCGGCCTGGCGCACGCCGGCCTCGGCCTCCGCCGCGGCGGCGATGGCGGCATCGAGCAATTCGCGCGTGGTTGCCGCGATCGGCAGGGCGCGCTGGCGGCGAAGATCGGACTGGGCTTTGGCCTCCATCGCCTGCGCCGAGGCGAGGGCGGCTTCCGCCGCCACGCGCCGGGCGGGGAAGGAGGTTTTGGCGATCTCGAGCGCGATGCGGGCATTGTCGCGCTGCGCGCGGGCGAGTTCGAGCTGCCCTTGCGCCTGGTCGCGGGCGGCGCGGAAAGGCCTTGGATCGATCGCGACCAGGAGGTCGCCGCGATGGACGAACTGATTGTCGTCGACCGCGAGGTTGACGACATTGCCCGAGATCTGCGGCGCGATCGCGATCGCCCGGCCGTCGGTATAGGCGTCATCGGTGCTTTGTTCGTCGCGGGTCAGATACCAGTAATAGCTCCCGCCGGCGACGACGCCGAGTGCGACAAGCGCGAGGAGAGCCCGCCGCCAGGGCAGGCGCCGGCGCGCCCGGGCGGGCGTCGTCGTCCCGGCGGCTTCCGCCCGCGTCTGCTCCTCGGCATCTCGATAGTCAGCCATGCACCGGTTCCTTTGGTCGTGCGGGATAGATAAAACCGAACCGTTCGGTCAGCAAGTGCGCCGGTCGCTGCCGGATCGGCGCATTTTTTACCATAAAGAGCAAGCTATTTATTCCCGCCCCGCTTATTCGCTCTCCGCCGCCGTGGCACGATTCCAGCGATGGGTGCTGGCGCCGAAGGCCAGCAATTCGCCGGCTTCGCTGCAGACCTCTGAGCGGCTGAAATAGATATTGCGCCCGGCGCGCGCAACGATGCCGGTCGCGATCATGGCGCCGGACTGGGCGCGCCCGGTGAACTGGCAGTTGAGCGACACCGTCACCGAGCGGCGGCGCTGTTCGCGGATCGGCGCGTAGACGCCGGCGGCGGCGCCGACTTCGTCGAGCAGCGTCATCAAGACGCCGCCATGGACGATACCGCCGCGATTGAGGTGATGCGTGTGGATGGCGCAGCGCACGCGGGCGAAACCCTCCCGCCATTCGAGCATGTCGAAACCGAGCAAGTCGCCGAGGTGGGACGCGAAGCCGCGGAGATCGTCCATATCGATTTCCTGCCGGCAAACCGCGATGGGGTCAAGGCGTTTATGGACAAGGGCGATGGCGGCGGATAGATGCGTGAGACCAACGCGGGCGGGATGAAAAATGGATTTTTCCGGGGTCACGATCCTCTGCATCGGCGATATCATGCTCGACCGCTTCATCGAGGGCGATGTCGAGCGGATTTCGCCCGAGGCGCCGGTGCCGGTCATTCGCGTGCGGCGCAGCAAGACCGCCCTCGGCGGAGCCGGCAATGTCGCCGCCAATATCGCCGCCCTCGGCGGGCGGGCGGTTCTGATCGGCATGATCGGCGGCGATGAGGCCGGGCGCGCGCTCGGCGCCGAAATCGCGGCCCACCCCGGCATCGCGCCGAAGCTCGTCCCGAGCCGCCATCGCCCGACCATCACCAAAACCCGCTTCCTCGCCTCGCGCCAGCAGATCGTGCGCACCGATGAGGAGAGCGCCCTTCCCCTTCAGCCCGATGAGGAGAGCGCGCTGATCGCGGCGATCGCGCCCGCGATCGCCGGCGCGCGCGCCGTGGTGCTCTCCGATTACGGCAAGGGGGTGCTGAGCCCGGCGGTGATCGCGGCCGCCATGGCGCAGGCGCGGGCATGCGGGGTCGCGGTATTCGTCGATCCCAAGGGCGAGGATTTTTCCCGCTATCGGGGGGCGAGTTGCATCACGCCCAATCTCAAGGAACTCGCCGCCGCGTCACGGCTTCCGGTCGCCGACGAGGCGGCGACGATCGAGGCGGCGCGCCAGGTCATGGCCGATGCCGGGGGGGCTGCGATCCTCGTCACCCGCTCGGAGAAGGGGATGGTTCTGGTCGAGCCCGATGGCGCGGTGCACAGCGTTCCCGCCCACGCCCGCGAGGTGTTCGATGTCTCCGGCGCCGGCGATACCGTGATCGCGACCCTGGCGCTCGCCGAGGGCGCCGGATTCGCCCTCGCCCAAGCGATGCGGATCGCCAATGCGGCAGCCGCGGTAGTGGTGAGCAAGATCGGCACGGCGACGGTCTCGATCGAGGAATTGCGCCACGAAATCGATGCCGCCGAGGCCGACGAGGGGGGGGAGGCGCCGTCACTCCGTTCCCTGCCCGAGGCGCTGGCGCTGATCGGGCGCTGGAAGCGCCGGGGGCTGCGGGTCGGCTTCACCAATGGCTGTTTCGATATCCTGCACGCGGGCCATGTCTCGCTGCTGGCGGCGGCGCGCGCGCAATGCGACCGTCTCGTCGTCGCCCTCAATGATGATGACAGTGTGCGCCGGCTCAAGGGGCCGACGCGCCCGATCAACCCGCTCGCCGCCCGGGCGGCGGTGATGGCGGCGCTGCGCCCGGTCGATTGCGTGATCGCCTTCGCCGAGGATACGCCACGCGTCCTGATCGAGCGGATCCTGCCCGATATTTTGGTCAAAGGCGGCGATTACCGCATCGAAACCGTAGTCGGCGCCGATCTCGTCATGGCCGCCGGCGGGCGGGTGGTGATTTGCGACACACTTCCCGGCCATTCGACAACGGCGACCATCGCCCGCCTCGGCGCCGCGGGGGCCGCATGAGGCCCGCTCATTTTCCGGCGAGGCGCGGCCACGCGACACGCGGGATGAGCATCGGCACGGCGGTGCGATAGGCGTCATACGTCGGGCCATAGAGCCGCCGCAGCTTCTTTTCCTCGAACTGGATGCCGATCAGCACATAAAGTGTTGCGAACGATGCGGTCGCGAGCGTGAGGGGCGCGTGGACATCGCCCCAGACCAACAGCAAAAGCCCGAGATAGAGCGGATGGCGGACGACGCCGTTGAGCCCGCTCGTCACCAATGGCTCGGCGGGCAGATCTCGCTCCGGCGCCTGGGCGCGAAGCTGCACGATCCCGAAAAACCGCGCCGGGTCATAGGAACGTCCGGCGATCAGCAGAACCGTGGCGCCGGCAAGAATGGCGATGCCGCGCAGGATATCGAGCGGCCAGGGAAAGACGAACGCCCCCCGCCCGCCGAGCCAGAGCCAGCCGCAACCGAGCACGAGGGCGAGATGGAGAAGCGCGATCCCGTTATAGGTCAGGCGGTCCCCCCGCCCGGCGAGACGCGCAAGCCAGCGACGCCCCGGTGCTGCGGCGAGGAGGCTGTGCCCGAGGGCGAAACTCACCCACACGAGGGCATAGAGAAGGAGCCCAGGATCGATCATGGGCGGGATAATGCGGCATTCCCTGGCCGCGAGGGAAGGGATCAACGAAACACGAAATGGCGGGCGGAGAGAAAATTCAGCACCATCCCCGCCCCCGCCCCCGCCGCGACCGCCAGCACCGGATAGGCATGGACGAGCGGCGATGCCGCGATCAGCGCCGCATAGACGCCACGATTGACGATGAAGCCGGCGCTGTTGCTGAAGAGAAAACGCGCCCATTGCCGCAAGGCGCCGCCGCCGGCATGGCGATGGCGGAAGGTCCAGACCCGGTTCAGTGCCCAATTCGCGCTCGCCGCGACGAAATAGGCGACGACCCCGGCGCCATAAAGGCCGAGCGCTTGGGCGAGGGCATAGACGGTCGCGGTGTCGAGCACGAAACCGAACGCACCGACCAAACCGAAGCGCAAAAACTCGGCAAAGAGCATTTTATGGCGGATCATGCGGGCGCGAGAGGCTTCCATGCCGCCTCGCATAGCCGCCTTGCGCGCAGCTCGGCAACTCTGGTCCGCGCTTTGCAATGTCTTGCCGGGTGAAGTGCGGGATGCCATCGTCCGGGTCAAGAAACCCGGCATGGCGGGCACGAATGCCGCCAGCGGAGGCAGAAACGAGGGGATGACGATGAAACGACGGGCATTTTTGCAAACGGCGGCCAGTGCCGCGGCGCTCATGCCGCTCAGCGCGCCCAGTCTCGGCCGCGCCGCGGAGACGCGGCTGTTGAAATTCATCCCCCAGGCCGATCTCGCCATTCTCGATCCGATCTGGACCACCGCCTATGTCACGCGCAACCATGGCTTCCTGGTATTCGACACCCTGTTCGGTATCGATGCTCAGTTCCGGCCGCAATTGCAGATGCTGGAGAGCGCCGATACCGAACAGGACGGCAAGACCTGGCGGCTCAAACTGCGCGATGGCCTGACATTCCACGATGGCGAGAAGGTTCTGGCGCGTGATTGCGTCGCCTCGATCCAGCGCTGGGGCAAGCGCGATGCGTTCGGCTCGGCGCTGCTCGCGGCGAGCGACGAAATTTCCGCCGCCGACGATCGCACGATCATCTTCCGTCTGAAACAACCCTTCCCCCTCCTCCCCGATGCCCTCGCCAAGGCCGCGAGCAATATGCCGGCGATGATGCCGGAGCGGCTGGCGAAAACCGACCCCTTCACCGCCGTCACCGAAATGATCGGAAGCGGTCCCTATCGTTTCAAGACGAGCGAGCGAGTGCCCGGCTCGCTCGTCGTCTATGAGCGTTTCACCGATTATCAGCCGCGCGGCGATGGCACGCCGGATTGGACGTCAGGCCCGAAGATCGCCCATTTCGATCGCATCGAGTGGCATGTCGTGCCCGATTCCGCGACCGCCGCCGCGGCTTTGCAAAGCGGCGAAGTCGATTGGTGGGAGCAGCCGACTTTCGATCTTCTGCCCCTCCTCAAGGGCGATGACAATCTCATCGTCGAGCAGATCGACCCGACCGGGTTTCCCTCCATGGCGCGCTTCAATCATCTCTGGCCGCCCTTCGATAATCCCGCCATTCGCCAGGCCCTCCTCGGCGCGGTCAGCGAGAACGACGAGATGACCGCCGTCGCCGGCACCGATCCCTCGCTCTGGCGCGGCGATCTCGGCTATTTCCCGCCGGCCTCGCCGATGGCGAGCGACGCCGGCACGGAGATTTTGCGCAGGCCCCGCGATTACGACAAGGTCAAGCGCGATCTCGCCGCCGCCGGCTACAAGGGCGAACGCGTCGTCGCCATGATCGCGACCGATTTCCCGGTCCTCAACGCGATGGGCGTGGTCGGCGCCGACATGCTGAAGCGCGCCGGCATGAATGTCGATGTCCAGGCAACCGATTGGGGCACCGTCGTGCAGCGGCGGGCGAAGAAGGACGCGCCCGACAAAGGCGGCTGGAGCGTGTTTTTCACCTCGTTCTCCGGTCTCGATCAATTCACGCCGGCGGGCTATGTCGCACTCCGCGGCAATGGCGAGAAGGCATGGTTCGGCTGGCCGACGGCGCCGAAACTCGAAGCCTTGCGCGATCAATGGTTCGCCGCCCCCGATCTTGCGGCGCAGAAGAACATCTGCGCCGAAATCCAGCGCCAGGCCTTCATCGATGTCCCGTTCCTGCCGCTCGGGCTTTATTATCAGCCGACGGCGCATCGGCGCGACCTCAGCGGCCTGCTCAAGGGCTTGCCGATATTCTGGAACATAAAGAAAGCGTGAGGGGAGTTGCCATGCGGAGGCGGGATTTTCTTGCGGGATCGCTCGCGGCTGGGGCGCTCGCCGCGCCCATGATCGCGCGCGGGGAAGAGGCGCGGGTGCTGCGTTTCGTTCCCCAGGCCAATCTTCCCAATCTCGACCCGGTCTGGGGCACGCAATACGTGGTGCGCAATGCGAGCCTGCTCGTGTTCGACACCTTGTTCGGGATTGATGCGTCGCTGACCCCGCGCCCGCAAATGTGCGAGGGAGTAGAGACCTCGGCCGATGGCCTGATATGGCGCTTCCGCTTGCGCCAGGGTCTCACATTCCACGACGGCACGCCGGTTCTGGCCCGCGATGCGGTGGCGAGCCTCAATCGCTGGATGGCGCGCGATACCATGGGGCAATTGATCCGTGCCCGCCTCGATGCGATGACGGCGAGCGATGACCGCTCGTTCGAGATCCGCCTCAAAAAGCCGTTCCCGAAACTGCTTTTCGCGCTCGCCAAGGGCAACCCCAATCTTCCGGCGATCATGCCCGAACGGATCGCGCAAACCGATCCCTTCAAGCAGATCGCCGAATTCATCGGCTCCGGGCCGATGACGTTCCAGAAAGACGAATGGGTGCCGGGTTCGCGCGCCGTGTTCGCGCGCTTCCCCGGCTATGCGCCGCGCGAAGAGCCGGGCAATTGGATGGCGGGGGGCAAACGCATCCATTTCGACCGCATCGAGTGGCAGATCATCCCCGATGCGGCGACCGCGGCGGCAGCGCTACAGAGCGGTGAGATCGACTGGTGGGAAACGCCGCTTCCCGATCTCGTGCCGCTGTTGCGCCAAAACGAGGATGTCCGCGTCGATATCGCCGATCCGCTCGGCAATGTCGGCATTCTGCGCATGAACCATCTCTATCCTCCGTTCGATGACGTGCGAAAGCGCCGGGCCTTGCAGATGGTGGCCAATCAGCCGGATTACATGCGCGCGATCGTCGGCAATGACGATGCCCTCTGGAAACCGATGCCGAGTTTCATCACGCCGGGAACACCGCTTTATACCGAGGCCGGCGGCGAGGCTTTGAGCGGGAAGCGCGATTTCGCCGGCGCCAAGAAGCTGCTCGCCGAGGCCGGCTACGGCGGCGAAAAAGTGGTGATGCTGGTTGCGACCGATCTCATCATCACCAAGGGCCAGGGGGATGTCTCGGCCGATGTCATGGCGAAAGCCGGGTTCAACGTCGATTACATCGCAACCGACTGGGGCACGGTCGGCGCGCGGCGGGCGAAGAAGGATCCGCCGAGCCAGGGGGGGTGGAACATTTTTCACACCTGGCTCGCCGGCGTCGATTGCATCAATCCCGCACCCAATATCGCGATCCACACCACCGGCCCGAAAGCCTGGTTCGGCTGGCCGGACAATCCGGCGATCGAGGCGATGATCGGCGATTGGTATGAGGCGCCCGATCTCGCCGCCGAAAAGCGGGAGATCGAGAAAATAAACCGCGCCTCGATGGACTTCGTGACCTTCATCCCGACCGGATTCTTTTATGGCTATCAGGCGTGGCGGCGCGGCGTGGACGGGATCGTCAAGGCGCCGTTCCCGGTGTTCTGGGATGTGAAAAAAGCCTGATGGGCATTTACTTCCTCCGCCGCCTCTTGGCGACCGTTCCGGTGATGGCGGTGGTCGCGCTGTTCGTTTTTTCGCTTCTCTATCTCGCACCCGGCGATCCGGCGGCGGTGATCGCCGGCGATCAGGCCTCGCCCGAGCAGATCGCGCATATCCGCGCCTCCCTCGGTCTCGATCGGCCGTTCATCGTGCGCTTCGGCGACTGGCTGTGGCACATCCTGCACGGTGATCTCGGAACATCGATCTTCACCAATCTTCCCGTCTCGCACATGATCGCGCAGCGCATCGAGCCGACGCTGAGCTTGATGGTGCTGACCCTTCTGCTCTCGCTCGCGGTCGCGATCCCGATGGGTGTGATCGCCGCCTGGCGGCAGGGAAATTGGCCCGACCGCGTCATCATGGTGTTCGCCGTGCTCGGCTTCTCGACCCCGGTTTTCGTCATCGGCTATGTGCTCGCCTTCGTTTTTGCGCTTCAGTTGCGCTGGCTTCCGGTGCAGGGGTTCGTCCCGATCGAAAATGGCGTTTGGCCGTGTCTTCGCACACTCATCCTGCCGGCCTTCACGCTCGGCGGCATATATATCGCGCTCATCGCACGCATCACGCGGGCTGCCATGCTCGACGTGCTCGCGCAGGATTACGTGCGCACCGCGCGCGCCAAGGGGCTTGGCGAACGCGCCGTTTTGTTCGTGCATGCGCTGAAGAACGCGGCGGTGCCGATCGTGACCGTGGTCGGGCTCGGTGTTGCCCTCCTGATCGGCGGGGCCGTCGTCACCGAAAGCGTTTTCGCGATCCCGGGTCTCGGCCGCCTGACGGTCGATGCCATTCTGCGCCGCGATTATCCGGTCATCCAGGGTGTCGTCCTTTTGTTCAGCTTCGTCTATGTCTTGGTCAATCTTGCCGTCGATCTTCTCTACACCTTGTTCGATCCGAG
>JAKAQU010000115.1 GCA_021819535.1 Pseudomonadota bacterium
AACACGTGCCGCGAGAAGCGTTGCGCCGCACGCTCGCCCCTTATCTCACCCCAGCGCCCGCGCGTGCGCTCGCCGATTTCCTGATCGATTATACGCTCTACCTCGCCGCCATCGCCGGGGTTCTCTTCGTGCCGTGGCTGGCGGTGAAATGCCTCCTGAGCGTTTTCGCCGGATTTAAAATCGCCAATCTCGGCACAATGGCTCATGACGCAGCACACGGTAATCTTTTCCGCCGCCCATGGCAGAACCGGCTGGTGGGGATATTGGGCTTTCTTCCGGGGCTCTATAATTACCAACTCTGGGTATACGACCATCATTACGTTCACCATCCGTTCAATAATGGCCGTCACCGAGATTCCTGGACGCCGGTCTCGAAAGCCGAGTACGATGCCATGTCGCCCTTCCGGCGGTGGCGCGAACGGCTTTATCGGATGCCGTTTGGGCTGGGTTTTGCCCCTTATTACATCATCGAGCGCTGGTGGGTGGTGCGGTTTTTCCCGCGCGCGGCCCTGCTTCCGGCGCGCTTCGTGTCGGCAGCCTGGCGCCATTTCGCGATCATAGCGATTTATCTAGCCTTTTTCCTCACTTTGCTCACATGTGCGCCGCTCTATTCGCCAACCAGCACCACGACCGCCCTCATCCTCGGGTTCGTGGTGCCGTTTTATGTCTGGCAGACGCTGTTCTCCTTCACCGTTTTCGTCCATCACACCCATCCCGATATTCCCTGGTTCGACGGCGCCGTGGATCGCAAGGATGTCGTGCCGATGGAGCAGATTTCGCTACATCTCGCCTTCCCCTACTGGTTTTCTCTGCTTGCCCATCATATTTGCGAACATCCCGCGCATCACGTGATGCCACGGATTCCCTATCACAGACTCCACGCGGCGCAGGCGCAGCTCAACGAGATTTCGCCGGATTGTTCAGTTTATCAGCGTTTTTCGTTTGCCTGGCTCAACGATACGCTGCGGCGCTGCAAACTCTATGATTACGAACGCAATTGCTGGGTCGATTATCAAGGCCGGCCGACCGCCCCCTCTCCGGTCAGCCTCGCGCAGCGGGCAGCGATCGCGAATAGTCCCGGCACGATGTACATCCCGCCCAATTCCGCGACCGCCGCAGGAGAATAGGCGGCCGCCGATGAAAAACTGACAAGCGGGCGGCTTTCGCGGCGGGCCGCAAAGGGACTATATTCGTCTCATGCGACGACGCGGCTGGAACCCGGATGTCTTTTCGCCGATGCGGGCCGGCGATGGCTGGCTCGTGCGCGTCAAGCCGCCGGAGCAGCGCGTGGCCGCCCCGATTGCCCGGCGCCTTGCCGGCATGGCGACGCTGTGGGGCAATGGCGCCATCGAAATAACCACCCGCGCCAGCCTCCAGCTACGCGGCATCGCGGAGACGGCGCTCTCCGATCTCGCCGCCGGCATACGCGATGCCGGTCTTGCCACAAACGACCCGGCCCTCGAACAACGGCGCAACATCCTGGTCTCGCCCCTCGCCGGCGATGACCCATCGATCGTCGGCGATCCGCTGGCGCTGGCGCGCGGGCTTGCGACCCTGCTCGCCGATCCTGCTTTCGCCGGGCTCTCGCAGAAATTTTCTGCGATCGTCGATGGCGGCGGAGTCTTGCCGCTCGCCGGTGTGCGCGCCGATATCCGGATCGCGCTCGCCGCCGAGGGAATAACCATCACCGCCCTCGACGGCACCGCGCTTGCGAGTGATGCCGCCGACGCGGCGCGGGCCGCGCTCGCGCTCGCGCTCCGCATCACGCTCGAAAACCGCCCGCCAGCGCCCCCGCCCCCGCCGCCGTCCGCCGGCTTCCTCCCCTATCCCGGCCATCGCCGCGGCGCCTTTGCCGTCCTCCCGCCGTTCGGCGCCATGCTGCCCGCCATGCTCACCACGCTCGCCGATCTCAGTGAGCGGCTCGGCGATGGCTGGCTGCGTCTTGCCCCGGGCCGGGTCGCCTTGATCGGCGGTGTCGATGAAGCATCGGCCGATGCGCTCGCGGCGGCGGCAAAAACCGCCGGCTTCATCGTCGATCGCGAAGATCCCTCGCTCGGCCTGATCGCCTGCATCGGCGCACCCGAATGCGTCGGCGGCGATTCGCCGAGCCGGGCCGACGCCATGGCGCTCGCACCACTTCTCGCCGATGACGTGCCGCGCCCGATCCATGTCTCGGGCTGCGCCAAGGGCTGTGCGCATGTCGGCCCGGCGCCGGTGACATTGACCGGCGTCGGCCGGGCCAAAGACGGAGGCGGGCTCTATGATCTTGCCTTCGCGGGCAGCACCGAGCGCGTCGGTTTGCAGGCCGATTACCGCCTGCTTTCGATCGCCGAGGCGGCCGTCCTGCTCAATCGCCGCCCTCTGGAAAGTGCCGCCCTCAGAACGCCGGCAGCGCCGGCGCGTCCTGTCCCGTGATGGCGACACCTTCGACTTCGACCAGCCAGTCCGGCCGGCAGACGCGTCCCTGGACGAACACCGCCGGCACCTCGGGAAGCCGTTCGGCCAACGCCGCCCTGACCCGCCAATAATCGGCGGGATCGCGCAGATAGACGATCAGATACATGAGCGCCGTCATCCCGGCGCCGCCGGCAGCGAGGAGGGCCGCGACATTTTCGAGCGCGCGGTCGAGCTGGCGCAGCACGTCTCCGAGATGAACGACCCGGCCTTTGTTGTCGATGCTCGCGGTGCCGGAAATCAGCAAATGCGCGCGATCGGCATAGGCGATGCGCGTGCCACGTTCGAAAGTGACATTGTAATCCGCCGTCGCGCAGAGATAGTCGAAATCGTTGAGATAGGAGATCTGCGCCGGCGCAAGGCCGAGCACGGAATAGGCATCCATCGCGACGATATCATAGCGATGCGCGCAGGCGCCCTCGATGCCGGTCGAGGCGATGAAATGGGTTGCCGATGAAAGACCCTGTTCACTGAACAGATCGCGCCGGCTTGCGACCACGTCATTGTAGAAAACATCGACATCCTTGACGTAAATCCAGGTGCGCACGCAATTGTCGCGAAGCGTGCCACCGAGCCCCTCGACCACGGCGATCAAGGTATCGAAGGCCTCGCGCGTCTGCCGGGCAACCGGGATCAGGCCCTCGTGCGCGCCCGCGCAGAGCCCGGTGGTCCAGAGATGAGCGAGATCGTTCTTTTTGATCAGCACGTGCCGCGGCGTTAGCCAGGTTTTGGCAAGTCCCGCCGGATCGTCGATGTGATAGGCGAGAAGGGCGAGTTTGGCTTGCGAAAGCGGCGGCTGCTGGATCAATGAGAGCGCGACCGGCGAGCCGTCTTCGTCGGTGGCAAGACCGCTCAGGCGTAAAAGCGGCGCCTGGTTCATCGCATCGCTCACAAACAGGCGCCGGAACACGGCGCTGCCCGGCGCGACGCCGAGCGAGCGGCGTGTCGCCGCATAGCGCCGCTCAAGATCGGCGATCTGATCGGCAAAATCGAGATCGGCATCCGCCTCGACGACGATGAAATGTTCAGCGCCGCCGGACTTGCCGAAAAAAGACTTGCTGATTGCCTTATTGGTGCAGAGCATCGCAGAAAATCTCCTGATGTGAGCGTGGGAGGCTCCGGTCAGCCGTTCGCGATCGCCGTATTCGTGGCCGCCCGATGCCATTCCATTCCCGGCCGGCCATGCAGGTAGCCGTTGATGAACGGGTCGGGCGCGATCATTTCGGCAAGCCGGGCCAAGGCCTCTTCGGCCTCCATCGCGTGATCGAGAACGGCACGATAGAGAGCCGCGACCGCGACCATGTCGCATGTGTGCGGCGAGAGGCGAAAATGGCTGACCCCGGCCTCGCGCAGGCGATCGAGTTCGCCGAGCGGGGCGAAATAGCCGTGCGACAGGGTCTCGGTGCCGTTGATGGCGAGCAAGGGTCGGCCATCGAGTTCGCTCGCGACCATCCCATCCGCGTCGTGCCCGCAAACGAACTGACAATCATCCTTGTGCAGATCATGCGCGCGGGCGTGATAGCAGCGTTGCGAAATCGCCAGGTGCTGACGGCCGAAAGCGAAAACCTCGGTCGCGCCGGTCGGGTTGTGGGCGGCGAGGATCGCGATCGACTCCAATGACATTTCGGCGGGCATATTGATCCGCGCCGCCCCGAGCCGGACGAGAACGTCGAGCGTTCCCTCGTTGAAAACATTGATCAGGGGGCCCGAGACGAATTTCCGTCCGCCGACGACCCTAAGGGCCGCGAGATCGTTGATCTCGATCACGTCCGCGGATTCGAGCGCGGCTTCGACGAATTTCGCCTCGCGCGCTTCGGTGATCAGCGCCGGGGTCGAAAACACCACTTCCTTGCCGGCGCGGCGCAGGCGAGCCGCGATGTCGGGCAGGTCTTTTTCGAACCAGGGAAGACGCTTGCTGCACACGATCTCGCCGAGATAGACGCAGGTGATCGGTGCTTCATCGGCGATGCGGGCATAAAAATCGCGCCGCTTCTCCGCCGGCCAATGAAACAGAAGCGGGCCGAGAGTGAGGCTCGTCATCGCCATCCTTTCGCATAAGCGGCAAAGGTTTCGCGCCCACCTTCGGCGATCGCCCGCAGGGCTGCGGTATCCGGCAGCGGTTTTCCTGCGGCCAGCGCGTCGAGAATGCCACGGAACGCCGCAACCACGGTTGCGACATAGGCGCGGCTTCGCTGCCGGCCTTCGATTTTCAAGGCCGTGACGCCGGCGGATTTGAGTTCGGCGAGGAGCGGGATGACGTTGAGCGCCGTCGGCTCCTCGAACAGATAGCGTTCCTCGCCGCGCACCGAAAACCGGCCCTTGCACGGCGTCGGGTAGGCGGCGCTCTCGCCGGCATCGACGCGGTTCATCATGACGCGGCCGAGATAGGAGACCAGTTGGCCCTCCTCTTCGCGATAGCTGACATGTTCGGCCGGCGCGCAGACGCCGTCACAGCTCGGCGAGCGGCCGGTCATGTAGGAGGAAAGATAGCACCGCCCCTCGACCATGGTGCCGAGGCTGCCGAAGGCGAAGACCTCGGCCTCGATCCCGGTATCGGCAATCAGGGCGGCGACTTCGGCCACCGATAATACGCGCGGCAAGACGATGCGGCTCACGCCGAAAGTCTCGGCGTAAAAGCGGATCGCAAGCGGGCTCGCCGCTGCTGCCTGCACCGAGAGATGACGGCGAAGACCCGGATGGTGGTTTGCTGCATAATCGAGCATGCCGAGATCGGCGAGGATGACGGCATCGGCGCCCGCCTTCGCCGCGGCATCGATCGCCGCGCGCCAGGGGCCGGGATCGCCGGCACGCGGAAATGTGTTGACGGCAACGAAAACCCGCGTGCCACGCCCATGCGCATAGGCAACCCCGGTGCGAAGATCATCGGCATCGAAATTCAGCCCAGGGTAGTTGCGGGCATTGGTCGAATCCTGAAAGCCGCAATAGACGCTGTCGGCCCCGGCGTCGACGGCCGCGCGCAGTGCCGCCGGCGTGCCCGCCGGAGAGACCAGTTCGAGATAGCGTGTCATGTCGCCTTTCCAATCTGCCCGCGCCGCCGCGCCAGCACTTCGATGCGTGAAACCCGCGCGCTCAGCGCATGAAATTCCTGTTCCAGGCGCGCGCAATGCGCGGCGAGTGGAGATTTTTCCTGTCGCTCGGCATGCAGTGCTTCGTGCCGCAGAACGGCACGCCGTCGGGCAAAGGCGAGCCCGCGCTCCAGCGCCAGCATCGCGCGTCGTGCCATCCGCCGGCCCGGCCCGAACAAATCGAGTGCCGAGGCGAACAAATCGACCTCATCGCGTTCGAGCGCATTGCGAAGGCTCACGATCGCCTCCGTGTTGCCGGTGACGATGATGTCGCGCGCGAAAAACGCGGCGTCACTGTCGAGCCGGCCTTCGAGCAACGCGACCAGTGCCGCAAGCCGGCCTCTGACGATGGCGTTCGGCGTTTGCGTAAAATGCGGGACGGCGGCCAGCGAGAGAGAGTGCCCGCCGAAACGAAGCAGGAAGCGGTGGGGAAGATCGGTCGGTTCGATGCCGATCGCGGCCGGTGGATGCGCAGCAAGTGTCGCAAACAGGCGCGGATGCTGGCGCTCCAGCCGGCGCAACACGAGCGATGCCGAGCGCGTCGTGAATGCCGCCGGCAGGAGAGAGAGCATGTTGCCAGCGAGTAAGACGGGAAATTCGGTTTCCGCCACGCATTTGCCTCCATGCCGGCGTGCTGCCGGCCATCCGCTTTCTGCAAAACGGGGTCATTTCCCTGCCCGGGGATGATGCTGCGTTGATCTAAATCAACGCGTGGACAAGAAATGTCGCGCATCTCGGCACATGGGCCAGTTGCCAGGGGACAGTTTCATGGCGAATACTGAAGGACCGTTGCGAATGCTCGACGAGGCGGCGATCGCCGCCGCAGATCTCGTGCATGACCCTTATGATTACGCTTTCGTCGAGCAGGCCATGCCCACCTCCCTCAAGGAGGAGGTGCTGGCCGATGCGCCGCTCATTCCCGACCGCGGCAGCTACGGGCTTCCTAGTCTGCGTTACGGGCCGCGTTTCGGCGCCGTGGTCGAGGATCTGCTGAGCGCCCGGTTCCGCCGGCTGGTCGAGGACAAATTCGATATGGATTTGAGCCGCCGGCCGCCGGTGATCGTGATGATGGGCAACACCACCGGCCATTACAACGAAGGCTATGCCCATCCTGATTCGAAACATAAAATCGTGACCGTCTTGCTCGGCTTCACCCGCGCCTGGCCCTATGAGCGTGGCCGGCTGCGCGTTTTGCGAAGCGCCGACCGCGAGGATATGGCCTTCGAATTCGCCCCCGAATTCGGCCGCATGCTGATGTTCCGCGTCTGCGATCATTCCTGGCATGGCTTCCTGCCACAGAAAGGGCCGCGGATGAGCCTGCAACTCTGCTTCGTCGATTCGGAATGGTATGTCCGGCGCGAATACTGGCGTCACAGCGCGAGTGCCATGGCCAAATCCGTGCCCATCCTCAAGAAGATCATCGAATGGGCGCCACGATGAGGGGGCGGCCGTGATGTATCCGAAAATCCCGACGGCGGGCGAAGTCGCGAGCCATTTCTGCGCGAGCCTCCGCGCGGCAAAGCGGGCGGAAACCCCTTATCGCCACTGGCTGCTCAGCGATATCTTCCCCGAAGATCTCTGCACCGGTATCCTTACCCTCCCGATCGCGCCGCCCGTGCTCGGCCGCACCGATGGCACACGCAACAGCTATAATGACCAACGCAGCTTCATCACCCCGATATTGCGCGAAAAATTCCCGACCTGCGCCGTCCTCGCCGAGGCGCTGCAGACGCCGGCGGTGGCATCGCTGATGACCGCGACCTGCGACATTCCCGCCGAGGGCAGCTATCTCCGCATCGAATACATCCAGGATCTCGATGGCGCTTGGCTCGAACCGCATCGCGACATTCCGGAAAAGCTGTTCTCGATGGTGATCTATTTCTTCACCGGGCCGGATGCCAAGGAATGGGGCACCGATATCTATGACAGCGAGAAACGCTGGGTCGGGCAATCTTCGGGTGAGTTCAATTCAGGGGTGATTTTCGTGCCCGGCGAAAACACTTGGCATGGTTTCGAGCCGCGCCCGATCATCGGTGTGCGCCGCCTCATGGAAATCAACTATGTCCGGCCGAGCTGGCGTGATCGCGAACAACTCTGCTGCCCCGACCAGCCTATTCGCACGGCCTGATCGCGGCATAAGGGAGCGTGGGAAAACCACCGCGCGGCTCTCTCTCGCTTCGCTCGCCGTTCTTGGCGGGATTGCCGGCATCATGGCTGGCCGGCGACAGGTTCCGTAGGACGCAGACCTCTCCGTCAGCAAAGTCGGGACGGGCAGCAAAGTCGGGACGGGACGACCACGCAAATCGGACACCTACACCGGCTCTCGCAACAGCAGCAGACCTCGATGATGTTTGCCGATAATCGGTCGAGCGAATTCCCGTCCTGATCAGGAACGCGCAGCTTCGGGCGATCTTTCCCGTCGCTTCGGCGATCGAGGCCGCTCCCCGCCGCCGTCCCCGAACCGGCCGCGCTTGCGCTCCTCGGCGCGGGGCTCGCAGGGCTCGCCCTCGCACGGCGGCGGTTTGGGTGAGCGGCGGGGGTTGATCAAAAATTCGTGATTCGGGCAAAATCTGTTTTTGCTGGCGGAAAGTTAATGCGACGTTAATCTCGTCTTTCGCGCCGACCCGCCCGGGCGGGCGGCGGGCGGGTGTGCCTTAAACGGGGGGATTTTCATGCGGCTTGCGATCCGTCTTTTTCTCACCACCAGCGCCTTGGCCGCCGGTGGCGCGCTCCTTGCCGCGGGGCCAGCGCGGG
>JAKAQU010000116.1 GCA_021819535.1 Pseudomonadota bacterium
CGCCCATCAGGCCGAAGCCCTGATCGATTTCGGCCTCGGCAAGCTCAAGGGCGAGGACGGCGTTCAGAAAATCGCCATCATCGGTGAGAACGCGAAATGGGTGCAGGATCTCGCGCCGATCCTCAAGGCCGGGCTCGAGAAGGGAGGGGTCAGCGTCACCTCGGTCGATCTCTTCGATGCCGATACGTCTGATTTTTCACCCCTCTTCAGCAAAATCAGGGCGAATGGCGCGCAATACATGATGGTCGTGCTCTCGCATGCCAATTCCGATGTGTTCGTCAAGCAATGGTATGACGCGAAACTGCCGATCCCGATCGGCGGCATCGACGTCAAATCTCAGGATTCCGATTTCTTCAAACGCATCGGCGGCAAGGCGGTGAGCGAGACGGTGGCCAACAACATCATCCCGGTCGCGATCACGCCGATGACGATGCCGTTCTGGAACAATTTTGTCGCCCGCTTCAAGCGCGCCCCGGTCTATACCGGCGCCGGATCCTATGATGCCGTCTATGTCTATGCCGAAGCGGTGGCGCGCGCCGGCAGCACGGCCACCGACAAGCTCATTCCGGCACTGGAGAAAACGCATTACGTCGGCACCGAGGGATTGTGCGAGTTCGACGCCCAACACGACATCAAGTCTGGCCCGGGCTTCATCAATCTCGCCTTCGCGCAATGGTATCCCGATGGCAGCCGGGTCATCGTCTGGCCCAAGGAGATCGCCAAGGGCGCGATGATGCCGCCGCCGTGGCTCGCCGCCAAGAACTGAAACATCCTCTCGACGGCAGCGGATTTCCGTGCTCAGCATTCTCGTCTATGGCGCCGTGACCAGCGCCATCTATGCCATGCTCGCGGTCGGCTTCACGCTGATTTTTGGCGTCGCTGGCGTGCTCAACCTTGCCCATGGCGCGTTTTACGGTCTCGGCGCCTACGCCGCCTATGTGTTGACGGCGCGGCTCGGCTGGCCGCTGTTTCCCGCCGCGATCACCGCCGTCGCCGCCGTCGCCCTGTTCGGCGTTGCGGTCGAACGGTGGCTGATCCGCCCGCTGCGCCACTCGGCGCTCGCCGTTCTGATGATCACGATCGCGGTCGGGCTTTTGTTCGAACAGGCCATGTATCTTTTGTTCGGCTCGGAGGCGCGCAACGTGCCCGCCTTCATCAACGCGACCTGGGGCTTCGCCGGGCTCGATATCGGCGGCCAGCGCCTGCTCACCTTGGTGGTGGGGGCCGCGATCATTCTCACACTCTGGCTTTTCATCCAAGGCACCCGGCTCGGTGCGGCCATTCTCGCGCTCTCGCAGGATCGCGAGGGTGCGCTTTACGTCGGCATCCCGGCCGATCGCATCTATGCCGTGGTGATGGCGATTTCGGCGGCGATCGCGGCCGCTGCCGGCGTTCTCACGGCACCCTTTCTCACCGTGCAGCCGACGATGGATCTGCTGCCGATGATCAAGGCGTTTTCGATCGTCATCGTCGGCGGCCTCGGCTCGATCCCCGGCAGCATCCTCGCGGCCCTCCTGCTCGGCTACAGCGAAACCATCGTCGCCTATGCCATCTCGCCCGCCTGGACCGAAATCGTCTCGCTGGTCGCCGTCCTGCTCACCCTCATCCTTCGCCCGGCCGGTCTCTTGGGCAAGCGGGCGGCGTTCTGATGCCAAGGATGCGCGCATGGTCGGTGATCGCATGAGGGGGCGGCAGGCGGCGGGCATGATCGTGATCCTCGCTGCCCTCGCCGGCCTGCCGCTCTTCGTCCGGTCCGATTATTTCCTTGGCATTCTCAGCGTCTGTTTCATCTACGGCATCTGGGCGACGAGCTGGGATTTCATGTCCGGCCTCACGGGGCGGGAGAATTTCGGCCATGCCCTCTTCATCGGCGCCGGCGCCTATACGGCGGCGTTTCTCAACGGCAAGCTCGGCACCTCGCCATGGTGGGGATTGCCGGCAGGGGGGTTGGCCGCGGGCCTGATCAGTCTCGTGATCGGCGTCCCGACTTTGCGCCTGCGTGGCCCCTATTTCGCCCTCGCCATGCTCGCCGCCGCCACCATCATGCAGCGCCTGACCTTGATCTTCTGGCAGTATAGCGGTGGCGAGGAGGGGATCCCCGGGCTCGATCCGATGTTCGAGACCAAAACCGCGATCTATTATCTCTGTCTTTGCGGTTTCGTCGGTATCACCGCCCTTCTGCTTCTGTTCGCGCGCTCGCCCTGGGGCCTCATTCTGCGCAGCATCCGCGGCGATGAGGCGGCATCTCAGGCGGCCGGGATCGATGTCACCTTCCATAAAATCGCGGCCCTCGTCGTCAGCGCCTGCTGTGCCGGGATCGGCGGCGTTCTCTATGCCCATTATCAGGAGGCGGTGACGCCGGATGTGTTTTCCGTCACCCTTTCGATCACCATCATCATCATGGTCTATGTCGGCGGCATCGGCACGCTCTATGGCCCCGCGGTCGGCGCGGTGCTGCTCGCCCTCCTGCCCGAACTCTTGCGCGGCCTCGGCCAATACCGGCTCTGGGTCTATAGCCTGGTTTTGATTTTCATCCTGTTTTTTGCCCCGGGCGGCCTGATCGCCCCGCTCTGGCGGCGCGTTGCGGCAGGCCGGCCATGACCGTGCCACTCCTCGAAGTAACACACCTCAACAAGCGTTTCGCCGGGCTGGTCGCGGTGAACGACGTTTCCTTCACGCTCGATGCCGGAGAGATCGCGGGTATTCTCGGCCCCAACGGCGCCGGCAAGACGACGCTGTTCAATCTGCTGACCGGATTCCTCGCGCATGATGCGGGCAGTGTCCGCTTCGAGGGGCATGATCTCGGCGGGTCTTTGCCGCATCAGATCGTCAATCGCGGCCTTGCGCGCACGTTTCAGCTCTGCCGCCCGTTTGCCGGCCTGAGCGTGATCGAGAATGTCATGGTCGCCTGCCTCGCCCCGCGCGTGCGTCGCCGGGAGCGGCCGGAGCGACGCGCGCGCGAGATCGTGGACGCGGTCGGGCTCGCCCATCGCGCCGATACGGCGGTCGAGACGCTGCCTTATGGGGATCTTCGCCGCCTCGAAATCGCCCGGGCGCTTGCGACCCGGCCCCGGCTTCTCCTCCTCGATGAGCCCTTCGCCGGGCTCGGCGCGGGCGAAATCGCGCCACTCTCCGATCTCATCCGCCGCCTGCACGCGGCCGAAGGGCTGACGATCCTCCTGATCGAGCATCGGCTGCGCGAATTCATGCAGTTGGTGAGCCGCGTCATCGCGATGGATTTCGGCCGCATCATCGCGAGCGGGACACCGGGCGAAATCGTCCGCCATCCGCGCGTGATCGAGGCCTATATCGGCCGCGCGGCGGAGAACCTCACTTCCGGGGGGGCGCATGGCGCTGCTTGAGGTCTCCGGCCTCGTCGTTCACTACGGCAAGGCCTTGGCCTTGGATGGCGTCGAGATGCGCATCGAAGCCGGCGAGCTGGTCGCCGTTCTCGGGCCGAACGGCGCCGGCAAATCGACCCTTCTCAAGGCGATTTCGCGCGCACTTCCGGCGAGCGCCGGGCGCCTCGTCTTTCGGGAGAAAGCGATCGACGCTCTCGCCGTGCATGAGGTGGTTGCCGCCGGGATCGGCCATTGCCCGGAGGGGCGGCATCTTTTTTCCGACCTCTCCGTGCGCAAAAATCTTCTCCTCGGCGCCTATCTGCGGGGCGACAAAGCCGCGATCGCCGCCGATCTCGAGCATGTCTTCGCGCTGTTCCCGGTGCTTCGCGAGCGCCAGCACCAGCTTGCGGCAACGCTCTCGGGCGGCGAGCAGCAGATGGTCGCGATCGGCCGCGCTCTGATGGGTCGCCCCGCCCTCCTCCTGCTCGATGAGCCCTCGGTCGGCATCGCGCCCCGCCTCAAGGAGGTCTTGTTCGACGCCATCCGCCAGATCCAGACGGCGGGCACCGCCATTCTCCTCGTCGAGCAGGATGCGAGTGTCGCGTTTCGTGTCGCAAGCCGCATCTATCTCCTCGAACATGGCCGGATCGTGCGCGAGGGGAGGAGTGCCGACCTCGCGGGAGACGATGACGTGCGCCAGATCTATCTCGGGATATGAGGCCGCAACACTACTCGGAATTGTCTGGCATTCAGAATTGTCGGGTCAAAGCCGCGCCATCCGGCAGCACGACCGCCAGCGGGCAGAAGCCGGCGAGCAGGCAATCCTCGCGCGCCCCTTCTGCGCCCAGCCGATGGACGAGAAAGAGCCCGATCACGAGCAGGAGCAGCACCACGGCGAGGCCGGCGAGGCTCGCGGTCTGGCGTGCCGCATCCTCGTCGGCGGCGATATCGAGCCGATGGATCCGAAACATGCGTCTCCTCTCCGTCTTTTCGCGCGCGACCAGCAAGTCTACAAGGAAATTGCCGCGGCAGGGAATGCGCACGCATATTTTATCGTGATCCGACGGGCGGGCAAAAGATGTCACGCGGGGACAAGGCATGCGGGGACAAGGCACGCGGGGACAAGGCATGCGGGGACAAGGCATGGAGACCGCTCTTTCACATCTGATCGCCGCCGAGCCGGCATTTGCGCCGCTGATTGCGCGTATCGGCCGCCCGCAACTCCGCCCCGAGCGCGGACGCAGCCCCTATGAGGCCCTGCTCCGCGCGATCACCCATCAGCAGCTTCATGCCCGCGCCGCCGAGGCCATCTTTGCCCGATTCTGCGCGCTCTACCCGACGCCGTTTCCGATGCCGGACGCGGTGCGCGCAACGCCGAGCGAGGCGCTGCGCGCAACCGGTCTTTCGGCCGGCAAAATCGCCGCCATCCGCGATCTCGCGGCGCGCGCGGAGGACGGCACGGTGCCGAGCCGGCGGGCGGCGGCAAGGCTTTCCGATGCGGCGCTGATCGAGCGGCTGGTCACGATCCGCGGCATTGGCCGCTGGACGGTGGAGATGCTGCTGATTTTCACCCTCGGCCGGCCAGATGTGCTGCCGGTCGATGATTTTGGCGTCCGCGAAGGCTGGCGCCTCCTGCTCGGGCTTGCCGAACAGCCGAAGCCGAAGGTGCTGGCGGCGCGCGGCGAAGCCTTCGCGCCCTATCGCAGCACCGCCGCCTGGTATCTCTGGCGCGCCGCCGATGAGGGGAAAAAGATCAAACCGACCGCCTAGCCGCCTGCCGGGCGCGGGGTGCCGAGCGCGGGGGTGCGGCTAAATACGCAACCCCTTGCGTATTTTGATCGACAAACGATGCTGGATTGCGCAACATCGGGGTGGTCGGATAGGTGGCGCCGCGGCACAATGACGCGCCGGCGATGATGAAAGTGATGGGTCATGTCAAGTTTACGCAACCGTGCGATCGATGCGAGCGCTCTCGATCAGGAGGCCGTTTGCAAAACCTGCTGGGCGAAGAGCTTCAGCTTCTGCAAGCCGCTGCACGCCGCCGACATGGGCGGATTTTTCTCGGCCGCCGCCAGCCTCAAGGTCAATCCAGGCACCGTCTTTATCCATGACGGCGCAAAATTTCCTTTTTATTTCAATATTACCCGAGGTGCTACGCGGTCGTTCAAGATCCTTCCTGACGGCCGCCGACAAATCCTGAATTTCGGTGTTCCCGGCACGCTGATCGGCTTTTCGGATCGCTCCATTTTCGACTTCAGCGTGGAATCGATCAACGAAGTTTCCCTCTGCCGCTTTACGAAGGATAAAGTCGATTTCTACGCCAACAAACATCCCGAATTGAGAAAATCGCTTCTGGACAAGATGATGGCGGAATTGTCCGAATCATACGCGCATACGCTCGTTCTCGGCAAAATGAGCGCGCGGGAACGGCTGGCGTTTTTTCTGATGAAACAAAACAAAACACAATTCAAAGTATATGGAGAACTTAACAAAATAAACCTACCGATGAACCGTTATGATATTTCAGATTATCTTGGCATTACCACCGAAACAGTCAGCAGAACCTTTACGCAATTCGAGAATGAGGGGATTATCACCTTCATCAAGGCATCCGAAATCATCGTGCGTGATCGGCGGCGCCTGGGCGCGCTGGCCGGCGGAGGAACCCGATCCCCGGCGATCGGCTAGCGCCTGCGCCGCCTCGGTCGCGGGGCCTCGGTTGTGGGGCCGGCAGTCGCTGGGTCGGGCGCGGGTTTGACGCCGCGCGACGCGGACGCCACAGTCATGACGCTACAGTCATAAGGTTGCGCGGTTCGCGCCCATAAGCGGCATCGCCAACCGGAGTTTCCCATCAACCCATGAACGGAACCAAGCTATCATGATCGCCCCCCTGATGCCGACCTACAACCGCGCCGACCTCGCTTTCGTGCGGGGCGAGGGCGTCTGGCTGTATACGGCGGATGGGCGACGATTCCTCGATTTCGGCGCCGGCATCGCGACCTCCTCGCTCGGCCACAACCACCCCCACCTCGTCGCCGCGATCAGCGCGCAGGCGGGGCGGGTGATGCATGTCTCCAATCTCTATCGCGTGCCGGAAGCCGAGCGCCTCGCCGCGCGCCTGGTGGCGGCAAGCTTCGCCGACAGCGTGTTTTTCTGTAATTCCGGCGCCGAGGCCAATGAAGGCATGGTCAAGATGATCCGCAAGACCATGGCCGAGACCGGGCAGCCCGAACGGTTTCGCATCATCTGCTTCGAGGGCGCGTTTCATGGCCGCACGCTCGCGATGCTCGCCGCGACCGGCAACGCCAAATACCTCGCCGGATTCGGCCCCTGCGTTCAGGGTTTCGATCACGTCCCGTTCAACGACATCGAAGCGGTGCGCCGCGCGATCGGCCCCGAGACCGCTGGCATCATCGTCGAACCGATCCAGGGCGAAGGCGGCATCCGCCCGGCGCGGCTGGAATTCCTGCGCATGTTGCGCGAAATTTGCGATGAGCACGGCCTCGTCCTCGGCATGGACGAGATCCAATCCGGCATGGGCCGTACCGGCAAACTCTTTGCCCATGAATGGGCCGGTATCGCGCCCGATGTCATGTCGCTCGCCAAGGGTATCGCCGGCGGCTTCCCGATGGGCGCCATTCTCGCCCGCGAGTGGGTCGCCAAGCACATGACCGCCGGCACGCATGGCACCACGTTCGGCGGCAATCCACTCGCCTGCGCCGCCGCCAATGCCGTGCTCGATGTCGTGCTCGCCTCCGGCTTCCTCGCTGGCGTTGAGCGCATCGGCGATCATTTGTGGGAGGCATTGTCCGCCGTCGTCGCCGATTTTCCAGAGATTTTCGAAGAGCTGCGCGGCGCCGGGCTGATGCTCGGCCTCAAATGCCGCATCCCGCAGGCGGAGGTGCAGCAGGCGTTGCTGAATGCCGGCCTGCTTGCCGTCAATGCCGGGGAAAACGTCGTGCGCTTCGTCCCGCCGCTGATCGTCTCGGCAGCGGAATGCGATCAGGCGGTGGCGATGATCCGCGCCGCCGCCCGCCATCTCACCCCGGCCAGCTCGGCGGCGGCGTGATGACCACAGCCCTTTCGCGCCCGAGCACCCGGGACGCCGAGCACCCGGCTCCGCGCCATTTCCTCGATCTCCGTGATTTCGATGGCGCCACCTTGCGCCAGATGCTCGATATCGCGGTCGGCTTCAAGCGCGCCGGCGCCTCGTCTCGCCCGCTCGCCGGCAAGACGCTGGCGCTGATTTTCGAAAAGCCGAGCACGCGCACGCGGGTCAGTTTCGAAGTCGCGATGCGCCAGCTCGGCGGCGATGTCGTCGTGCTGATGGGGAGCGAAATGCAGCTCGGCCGGGGCGAGACACTGGCCGATACCGCCCGCGTCTTGTCGCGCTATGTCGATGCCATCATGCTCCGCACCGATCGTGCCGCGAAGCTCCACGAACTCGCGGCCCATGCCAGCGTGCCGGTGATCAACGGCCTCACCGAGTTGTCGCATCCCTGCCAGATCATGGCCGATGTCATGACGTTCGAGGCACATCGCGGCGCCATCGCCGGCCAGACCCTCGCCTGGTGCGGCGACGGCAATAACGTCGCCCGCAGCCTGATCGAGGCCGCGGTGCGGCTCGGCTTCACCTTGCGCCTCGCAACCCCGGCGTCCCTCGCACCACCCGCCGAAACGCTCGCCTGGGCGCGGGCCGAGGGCGGCGATATCGTGCTCACCGAGGATCCGCACGTAGCGGTTGCGGGCGCGCGGGCAGTGTTCACCGATACCTGGGTCAGCATGGCGGATAATGAGGCGGAAGCCCGCCGGCGTCTCCTCGCACCCTATCAGGTGACGCGCGCCCTGATGGGCGAGGCGGCGCCGGATGCGCTTTTTTTCCACTGCCTTCCCGCCCATCGCGGCGAGGAGGTGACGGAAGACATCATCGAATGGCC
>JAKAQU010000117.1 GCA_021819535.1 Pseudomonadota bacterium
GGAAGAAATGTTCTTTTTTGAAAAAAAAGAACCAAAAAACTTTTATTCGTTGCAACGATGCCTTCGGCATCGCCGCTCCAAGGAAACGGAGTAAAAATCGATGTTGCTTCCTCTCGGAACTCAGACTTCCGGCGACGAGGGGAGGCTGCGGGACGGCGGAGGCATAGCAAGGTATAATGAGCAAAAAGGATGACCAAATGCCAAATCTTTGGAGGCTCCATATCCGACCCTATGGGGGAGGCAATAACGATCCAGCCGCGTCTGTCAATCTTTGCCTAGACCGTAGCATTATCGGAATGGGATGGGCCGTGCCCGATGATGGGGTGAGGAATTCGAATGATCTGAATTGGTTTAGGGGGGCGGCCAATAGACAATACCAAGGAGACACGGGCTGGCGTGCAGTGTGTACATTCGCGGAACAGCTTCAACTCGGTGACCTGGTATGGTTTCGAAGTTTGGAAGGTCGCTATTATCTCGCCGTGGTAAAAGGCCCTTGGCAATATTCATACGAAGATGAAAACGCAATAAGCGTAGATATAGTTAATTTTCGTGAGGTTCGCGTCATCGATGTGGGACTTGCGGATGCAGTTCCAGGAAAGATCATCGCTTGTTTCCGTCCTTCAAGAACACTCCAACGAATAAATTCACCAGGAATGCTTTTGTTTTCTAAAAAGCTTGCTGGAATGTTAGTAAATGAAGACAAAATTCATGATATTTTTGAGTTTATGTCGGACAAAGACATCGAGGATATCGTTTTCATGTACCTCCAATTTCTCGGTTGGTATGTTGTACCAAACACTCGCACTGCTACCACCGCGCATTACGAATTCGTTCTTATCAATCGCGAAAGTTGCAAACGTGCCACTGTCCAAGTAAAATCAGGTCACACACCTATTAACGCTGGGCAATATTCAGGGCAGGACACGGCGTTTCTTTTTGCGACATCAGAAAAATACGGAGACAAAATACCACAAAATGTAAAAATTATTGATAAGAAAAAATTATTGACGTTTATGCAAAAAAACCCACAATTGCTTCCGCGAGCGGCGAACACTTGGATAGAAATTGCCGGGCACTTGGAAATCTGAATCCATGTCAACACACTACGACCTCGTCATCCAGAATGGCATTTGCGCCCTCCACTGGGGCCTTGAGGAAACCTCGATCGGCGTGCGCGATGGCCGCATCGCTGCCCTCGGCGTTCCCGCCTCGGCATCCGCCACGGCGCGGATCGAGGCGCGCGGCCTGCACGTGCTCCCCGGCCTGATCGACGCCCATGTGCATCTCCGCGATCCCGGCGATGCCGGCGTCGAATCGATCCCGACCGGAACCCGCGCCGCCCTGCTCGGCGGCCTCACCACGGTGTTCGACATGCCGAACACCGCGCCCCCGGTCGTGGATGCCGAGCGGCTCGCCTGGAAACAGGACTACATCGAACGCGCCGCCTATTGCGACATGGGCCTCTATATCGGGGCGACGCGGGAGAACATCCCCACGCTCGCCGAACTCGAAACCGGGCGCGGGGTCTGCGCGATCAAGGTCTTTGCGGCGAGTTCCACCGGCGACCTCCTGATCGAGGATGACGCGACACTGGCGCGCGTGATGCGGGCCGGGCGCCGGCGCATCGCCTATCACAGCGAGGATGAATATCGCCTGCGCGCGCGCCGAGCCTTGTTTTCGCAGGGCGATCCTTATGCCCGCCACGCCGCATGGCGCGACCCGGAAACGGCGTTCCTCGGCACGCGGCGCCTCATGGCGCTCGCCCGCGAAACCGGCCGCGCCGCCCATATCGTCCACGTCTCGACCAAGGAGGAATTCGCCTATCTCAAGGATTTCCGCGATATCGCCACCGCCGAGGTGCTGGTCAATCACCTGACCCAGGTGGCGCCGGAATGCTATGAGCGGCTCGGGGCCTATGCCGTCATGAACCCGCCGCTCCGCGACATTACCCATGTCGAGGCGGCGTGGCGCGCGGTGCGGGATGGCCTCGTCGATAGCATCGGCTCCGATCACGCCCCACACAGCCGGGAAGCGAAAGCGCGCCCCTGGCCGGAAACGGCGGCCGGGCTGACCGGCGTCCAAACCCTGGTGCCGCTGATGCTCGATCACGTCGCGAGCGGGCGGCTCGGCCTGATGCGCCTCGTCGATTTGCTTGCCGCCGGCCCGGCGCGGGTGTTCGGCGCGGTCGGGAAGGGGCGGATCGCCGCCGGCTACGACGCCGATTTCACCCTGGTCGATCTCGGCGCGAAACGCCGGATCGAGAACGCGCAGATGGCGACACCCTGCGGCTGGACCCCGTTCGACGGCATGATGGTCACCGGCTGGCCGATGATGACGGTGCTGCGCGGCGAGGTCGCCATGCGCGACGGCGAAGTGCTCGGCCCGCCGCGCGGGCGGCTGGTGCGGTTCTTTTCGTGAGGTAAATCGCCACCAGAAGGGGCTTTCCGACTTTGCGCAGAGAAAACAGTCTCGCATTGCGGTAACGGGTATAAGCGCTGATCTGGTATGCGGAAACCGATCTCGCGGCAGGCGTGCGACGGAGATGACAGGCGGGGGCAAAGCGCCTATCTAGTCGCTGGATGCAACCCGAGAGATAGCCGATGGTAGCCCGTTTTGCCGCCCGTGTTGCCGCGCCGCTCTTACTTGCCGTCCTCGCCGGCTGCGGCGGCGAATATTCACCCAACACCTACGCCACCACCGCGGTCCAGCAGGCGAACAAGGTCGCGCAGGGCGTCGTCGTCGGCGTGCGCGAAGTCAAGGTCAGCTCGTCCGAGACCGTCGGCGCCGTGACCGGCGGCGCGATGGGTGCGATCGTCGGCAGCCAGGTGCCCGGCAGCTCCCTCGGCCAGGCGTTCGGCACCGTGGGCGGCACGATGATCGGTGGCCTCGTCGGCGCCGGCGCCGAGCACGCGGTGAACGACACCAAGGCATTTGAATACATCGTCCGCAAGGGCAATGGCGATCTGGTCTCGGTGACGCAGAAGGACGCCGTGCCGCTGGCCCTCGGCCAGCATGTTCTGGTCATTGCCGGCAATCAGGCGCGTATCGTGCCCGATTACATCGTCCCCGTCGATCCGGCGAGCCAGATGGCGAAGGCAAAGGAGACGATGAAGCCTGTGCCGGCGGCGCCGATCTCCGGGGTTGCGGCGGCGGAGAACGTCTCGCCGGCGGCGAGCCAGAGTGCGGCGGGGTCTGCCCTGCCGGCGGCGGCCGCCGCCGTGTCGCCACCCGCGGAAGCGATCTCCCCGGTTGCGGCGCCGGCGCCGGTTGCGCCACTCACGCCGGCGCTGGCGAGCCCCGCGGCTTCGGGCCCCTCGGCTTTGGGCACGACGGCGAACTGAGGCGCGTCTTCCTTCTCGCCGGTTCTTCCCCGCCGGCCGAACCCTCTGATAATGTCATCCTCCGCAATCAGGGAGGAACGGCATGGATGCGGACATTCGCAGCGAGGCGCGCGATGCCTATCGCGTGATCACGCTCAATCGGCCGGAAAAACTCAACGCGACAACGGCGACGATGCTGCGGGCATTGCGCCGCGCCTTCGAGGAGGCCGCGGCCGATCGCGCCTGCCGGGCGATTTTGCTCACCGGAGCCGGGCGCGGGTTTTGCGCGGGGCAGGATCTCGGCGCGGTCAACATGCTCGATGCCGCCAATGCCGATCTCGGTGCCCTGGTCGAGGAACTCTACAACCCGCTGATCCGCCTCATCCGCACCCATCCCTTGCCGGTGGTCTGCGCCGTCAACGGCATCGCCGCCGGGGCTGGCGCCAATCTGGCACTCGCCTGCGATATCGTGCTCGCCGCGCGCTCGGCCGCCTTCGTGCAGGCCTTCGCGCGCATCGCGCTGATCCCGGATGCCGGCGGCACCTGGATTCTGCCGCGTCTCGTCGGTGACGCGCGGGCGCGCGCACTCGCTTTGCTCGCCGAGAAGATCAGCGCCGAGCAGGCCGCCGAATGGGGCATGATCTGGCGCGTGATTGACGATGCGGCGCTGATGACAGAGGCCGAAACCATGGCCGCCTATCTCGCCGCGCAGCCGACGGCAACGCTCGGCCTGATCAAGCGGGCGCTCAACGCCTCACCGACCAATGACCTCGATGCCCAACTCGCCTTGGAACGCGATTTGCAGCGTGAGGCCGGGCGGAGCGGCGATTACGCCGAAGGGGCGCGGGCGTTTCTCGAAAAGCGCCCGCCGCGCTTCAGCGGGCGGATGTGATGGTGGAGAGTGAGCACCTCGCCCGCGCCTGCGCCGAGGCGATGTGGCGCGAGGATCGGGCGAGCCGCGGGCTCGGGATGGAGATCGTCGAGGTCGCGCCCGGCCGCGCACGCCTTGCCATGACCGTGCGCGCCGAGATGGTGAACGGGCATGGCACCTGCCATGGCGGCTTCATCTTCCTGCTCGCCGATTCCGCTTTCGCCTTTGCCTGCAACAGCGAAAATGAAAAAGCCGTGGCCCAGCACGGCGCCATCACCTTCCTTCGCCCCGCGCGGCTCGGCGAGCGGCTCGAGGCGAACGCCGTGCGAAGGAGCGAGGCGGGACGGAGCGGCATTTACGATGTCACCATCCGTCGTGACGACGGCACCGCCATCGCCGAATTCCGCGGCCATTCGCGGCGCCTTGGTGAGCAATTCTTTCCCGCGGAGACGGCCAATGCCGCGTCCTGATCTTTCGCCCGAACCGGGCACGCTCGATCCGATCGAAATCGCCTCGCGCGATGAAATCGCTGCCTTGCAGCTCGCGCGGCTCAAAAAAACCCTCGCCCACGCCTATGAGAACGTGCCGCACTACCGCGCCGCGTTCGATGCCGCCGGCGTCCGGCCCGAGGATTGCCGGAGCCTTGCCGATCTCGCCAAATTTCCGATGACGAGCAAAGCCGATCTCCGCGCGACCTACCCGTTCGGCCTGTTCGCCGTGCCGCGCGCGGATCTTGCCCGCATCCATGCCTCGTCGGGCACCACCGGCAAGCCGACCGTGGTCGGCTATACGCGGGGCGATCTCGCCGTGTGGGCGGCGCTGGTCGCGCGCTCGATCCGCGCCGCCGGCGGGCGGCCGGGGATGATGCTGCACAACGCCTATGGCTACGGGCTTTTCACCGGCGGGCTCGGCCTCCATGCCGGCGCCGAGCGGCTCGACCTCGTCGTCGTTCCGGTCTCGGGCGGGATGACCGAGCGGCAGGTGCAACTGATCGCCGATTTCGGCCCCGACATCATCACCGTGACGCCGAGCTACATGCTCGCGATCCTCGATGAATTCCGCCGCCAGGGCCGCGATCCGCGCGGGAGCACCCTGAAAATCGGCATTTTCGGCGCCGAGCCGTGGTCGGAGGCGATGCGTGCCGAGATCGAGGAGGCGTTCGACATCCATGCCGTCGATATCTATGGGCTTTCGGAGGTGATGGGGCCGGGCGTCGCCTCGGAGTGCGTTGAAACCAAAGACGGCCTCCATCTCTGGGAGGATCATTTCTACCCCGAGATCGTCGATCCCGAAACCGGGCAGGTTCTCGCCGATGGCGCGCAGGGCGAACTCGTCCTCACCTCGCTCACCAAGGAGGCGATGCCGGTGATCCGCTATCGAACACGCGATCTGACCCGACTTCTGCCCGGGACGGCGCGCACCCTTCGGCGGATGGAACGGATCGCCGGCCGCTCGGACGACATGATCATCCTCCGCGGCGTCAACGTGTTTCCGAGCCAGATCGAGGAGATCCTCCTGCGTTCGCCCTTCCTCGCCGGCCACTACCAGATCGAACTCACGCGCGAGGGAAGGCTCGACGCGATGGCCGTGCATGTCGAGGCACTGCCCGAAGCTTGGGGCACACCGACGCTCGCCGACGAAGACACAGCACTCGCGGGCCACATCAAGGAGACGATCGGTATCACCACGAATGTGCGCATCGTGGCTCCCGGCAGTATCGAACGCTCGCTCGGCAAGGCGCGAAGGGTGATCGATCGAAGGGGATAGAGTCTTCTTTTTCTGAAGAAAAAGAAGCAAAAAGACTTTTGTTCCGTTTTCTCGGAGCGGCCACTTCGAGGAGCGGGCAGTGCCTGCGGCACTGCCCAACGAATAGAAGTTTTTTGGTTCTTTTTTTCAAAAAAGAACGCTTTTTCCCGTTGCCTTGCCCGACGGCGCGACCATAAGCTCTCCCGATAATCGGCGGCAGGCCGGAGAAATGTTAGGGAGACGTCATGCGCTTCACCTGGTTCAATCTCATGCCCTGGCCCGACATGCCGGATGATTTTCGCGAGAAACATCATTCCGTCTGGGTCGATATCGACAGCCGCCTGTTCGAGCCGCGGCGTGGCCACGAGGTCTACAACACCTATCTCGATCAGCTCGAATACGCCGCACAGCTCGGATTTGACGGCATCGGCTGCAACGAGCATCACCAGAACGGCTATGGGCTGATGCCTTCCCCGAATCTGATCGCAGCAGCACTGGCCCGGCGCACCCGCGATGCCGCCATCGTCGTGCTCGGCAATTCCATCGCCCTCTATAACCCGCCGGTGCGGGTTGCCGAGGAATTCGCCATGCTCGACGTGATTTCCGGCGGCCGGCTCGTCGCCGGCTTCCCGGTCGGCACCTCGATGGACACCAATTACTGTTATGGCCAGATCCCGGCTTTGACGCGCGAAAAATACGCCGAGGCGCATGATCTCATCATGCGTGCCTGGCACGAGCCGGAGCCGTTTGCCTTCAACGGCCGCTATACCAAGCTCCGCTATGTGAATATCTGGCCGCGCCCGCTGCAGAAACCGCATCCACCGATCCACATCCCCGGCGGCGGCTCGGTCGAGACCTATGATTTCTGCATCGACAACACCTATTCCTATTCCTATCTGAGTTTTACCGGCTATCTCCGCGCCCGCGCGCTGATGGAGGGATATTGGCAGCGTGTCGCCGAGCGCGGCGCGCCCGATGCCTCGCCCTATCGCGCCGGCTTCGCGCAGACCATCTGCGTCGCCGAAACCGATGCCGAAGCGGAACGCCTCTATGCCGAGCACGTGCTCTATTTCTACAATCGCTGCCTGCATATTTTCCCTGGCTTCGCCGACGCGCCGGGCTATCGCACCATCAAGACCATCCAGTCGGGGGCGCTCGCGCAATATGGCGCCCGCTTCCGCTATCAGCCAATGACCTGGAAGGAATTGATCGAGGGCGGGCATGTCATCGCCGGCAGCCCCGAGACCGTGCGCCAGCGGATGGAGGATCTGATCCGCGGCCTGCGTGTCGGCAATATTTTCTGCCTTCTCCATGTCGGCAACATGCCGACCGAAAAGACGAGGTATTCGACGCGGCTGTTCGCTGAGCGCGTGATGCCGGCATTGCGCGGCATGTGGCCGGATTACGCCGATGACGATCGCTTCTGGTGCCACAAGATGGAAAACCCGGTGATGCCGGCGCCGCTCGCCCCCGGCTTCAGTAAGGCGGAGGTTTCGCCATGATCACCGCGCATGAGATCACCCTCCGCGGCCGACGGATCGCCGTCTTCGCGGGCGGCGCCGGCCGCGATCTCGTCTTCCTCCATGGTGCCGGCGGCATAACCGCCGATGACCCGCTGCTCACGCGGCTTGCCGGGCATTATCGCGTGCATGCGCCGCTGCTCCCCGGCTTCGGCGCGAGCGAGGACGCGCCGGAGCTGCGCGACATGCTCGATGTCACGCTGCACGGGTTCGATGTCATCGACGCCCTCGGTCTCGCGCGCCCGCTTCTCGTCGGCCATTCGCTCGGCGGCATGATCGCGGCCGAGATGGCCGCGATCGCGCCGCGCGAGGTCGAGGCACTGGCTCTGATCGCGCCCGCCGGGCTCTGGCTTCCCGACCATCCGATCCCCGATATCTTCGCCGCCCTCCCGCATCAATTGCCGGCGCTGCTGTTTCACGACGTCGCGCTCGGCGAGAAGCTGCTCACCGGCGGGCTCAATCTCGAAGACCCGCAATTCCTGATCGATTTTCTGGTGCGCAATGCCCGCCAGCTCGGCATGGCCGGCAAATTGCTCTTCCCGATCCCCGATCGCGGGCTCGGAGACCGGCTCTATCGCATCCGCGCCGAGACGCTCCTGATCTGGGGCGAGAGCGACCGGATGATCCCGCCGGTCTATGCCGAGGCCTTCGCCGCCGGCCTCACCGGCGTCGCCGCGCTGCATCGGACGCTGATCCCCGAGGCCGGGCATCTGATCGGCGCCGAGCGGCCGGATTCCGTGGTCGCGGCGCTGCGCGCGGCGGGGTTTTGACGAACCGGCTTGCC
>JAKAQU010000118.1 GCA_021819535.1 Pseudomonadota bacterium
GTCTTCTCCTTATTGGCGATCGGCAGTTGCTGCTGCTGCCCGCCGGAAAGATTTCCCCCCGGACGATGCAGGTGATCACGCAGCATCGGGAACAAGTCGAATACCGTGTCATCGAGCCGTCCACCCGCCTCCGGATTGGCGAACAGCCCAAGGCGAAGATTTTCCATCACCGTGAATCGCGGCAGGATGCCGCGCCCCTGCGGCACATAGCCGATGCCAGCGCGCGCTCGCTCATCGGTGCGGCGATCGCTGATCTCCTGTCCATCGAGGCGAATGCTGCCACTTGCGCGATCCATCAGGCCAAGGATCGTGCGCAGCAGGGTTGTTTTGCCAACGCCGTTCCGCCCGAGAACGGACAGCAATTCACCCTCTCCGACCTTCAGGGAAACCCCGCGCAGTGCCCGACCATGGCCGTAGGATGCGGAAACGTCTTTAAGTTCAAGCACCGCTGATCCCTCCCGAGCCAAGATAAGCGTCGCGAACCTCGGGGTCGTTTTCGATTTCCGCGACCGTCCCCTCGGCAAGGAGCCGACCCTGATGCATCACCGAGATCACGTCGCCGATCTCCTTGATGAATCCCATGTCGTGCTCAACGACGATGAGGGTATGGCGTCCTTTGAGGCGCTTGCACAACTCCGCGGTTTTGCGGGTCTCGCCGGTCGTCATTCCGGCCGTGGGCTCATCGAGCAGGATCAGTTGGGCATCCTGCGCGACCAGCATGGCAATCTCCAGCCATTGCGTCTGTCCATGCGAAAGAGTGCCGGCCTCGCGCCGAAAGCTCTCCTTGAGACCAACGAACTCCGCCAATTTTTCCAGATCGTCGGCGCCGCCGCCGGCCGCGCGAACGCCGAGATTGGCGAAGACGCCAGTGCGGCGGCTTCGGGCAACGTGAAGATTTTCCCTCACCGTCAGTTCGCGAAAAACGCTCGGCACCTGAAATTTGCGCCCTATCCCGAGACGCGCGATACGATGCTCTTCGAAACGCCGGATACTGCGGCCATCGAAGAGAATGTCGCCACCACTCGCGCGTGCCCGGCCGCAAATCACGTCGAGTGCGGTGGTTTTGCCGGCGCCATTCGGCCCGATCAGGCAGCGCAATTCGCCCGCCGACACCGAGAGATCGAGACCGCGGAGGGCACGAAAGCCGCTGAATTGCACTTCAACGCCTTTCAGATCGAGGAGAGACATCTCTTACCCTATCCCCAGCTTGCCGCCATGCGCGAGCGGGACTTCGTCATCGTCGTCAGTCATGGCCGTATCCCCGGCTAGTCGCGCCATGCCGAAGTTGAGAATGCTGATCAGGCCCTTCGGCAGGAAGAGTACGACCGCGACGAAGAGCGCCCCCATGATCAGCATCCAGGTATTGAGGAAAGCGGGCGTCTCCGAGAGACTGCCCTGGATGCCGGTGACCAGGAGTGCTCCGAGGGCGGCCCCGATCAACGATGCGCGTCCGCCGACCGCGCACCAGATGACGATCGAGAGCGAAAGCTGCACGCTGAGGAATGTCGGCGATGCGAACGCCATCACCATCGCGTAGAGCATGCCCGCGAAGCCGGAAATCCCAGCGGAGAGGGAGAACGCGAAAATCTGATAGCGGGCGACATCATAGCCGAAATAGCGCACCCTGGTCTCGTCGTCGCGTATCGCCTGCATGATGAGGCCGGTCTTGCTCCGGATCACGAGCTGCCCGATGATCAGAGTGGCAATCAGGGAAAACGCGATCAGGTAGTAGGTAGCGCCGCTATAGGGGTCGAAATCGATGCCGAACAGTTTGAGATCGGCGAGATCGGTCAGACCGTTGAACCCGCCGGTGAAGCGCTGCTGATCGATGATGAGCAGATTGACGACGACCAACATCGCCAAGGTGATGATCGAGACGTAAACGCCAGCGACGCGCGCACGAAAAACGAACCATCCCAGCAGAAGTGCCACCACGACCGGAACCGCGATGCCGGCGGCGATGGCGAATGCGGTGGAATGAAATGGCTCCCAGAACCAGGGCAGCATTTTTACGTTGTTCCACACCATGAAATCCGGCAATCCCTCGGCGCCGGTCTGAATAGGGATGGTGCGAAGCTTCAACGTCATCGCCATACAATAGGAACCGAGGCCGAAACTGACGGCCTGACCGAGATTGAGAATTCCGGTATAGCCCCAGGAAAGCGACAACGCCGCGGCGAGGATGCCAAAGATCAGATAGCGCGCGAGCTTGTTCAGAAGATACGGGTCATCGATGAAAAGCGGCACGGCGAGAATGGCCAGGGCAAACACCGCGTAGCCAAGGATCCAGCCGCGGGTGACGAAGATCTGGCGCATGGCTCAACCTCGCCGCAATTGCATGGCAAACAGCCCCTGTGGCCGAAACCGGATCAGCACCACGACGAGAAAGAACAGCAACGCGCGCGCCAGGGTATCGTTCCAGAGATAGGCGAAACCGCCGGACATTTCGCCGATGATTCCGGCGCTGGCGACGGTGCCGAACAGGCTTTGCACCCCACCCGACACCACTACCAGGAACGCATCGACGACATAGTTCGTGCCCATATCGGGGGAGACGCTTTTCAGCGGCGAGACCAGCGCCCCGGCCAGCCCCGCGAGCCCGGCGCCATAGGCGAATGTCAGCGAATAGATGCGCGCATTGTTGATGCCGAAGCATCGCGCGATCTCGGCGTTCTGCATCACCGCCCGCAGCCGGATGCCGAAGCCGGTGCGAAAGATCAGCAGATAGGTGATCGCGACAAGGATGATCGTCACCGCAAAGATCAGTACCCGGTAAGCGGAGATATCGACGCCGAAAACATGTATCGGGCTGACGAGATAGTCTGGCATTTTCACATAGCGTAATTGCGCGCCCGCACCGAGCCGAATTCCCTGCTGCAGGATGATCCCAACTCCCCAGGTGGCCAAAATCGTGTCGAGGGGGCGGCCATATAAATGCCGTATGAGCGTCCGCTCGACGAGCCAGCCGACCGCGCCGACGATGAAAAACACCAGAATTAGACAGGGGAGGAATCCGAGACCGAAAACAGACTCCATGAGCCAGACGGCATAGGCCCCGAGCATAAGGAAATCGCCATGGGCGAGATTGATCACGCCCATGGCTCCATAAATGATGGCAAGGCCAAGCGAGACGAGAAGAAGAATGGAGGCGATACTCAACCCCGTGAGAATCTGGTTAAGGAGGTCAGTCATATTCCAATCCCAAGCCCCTTCCGCGTCGCACCCAGCCGCACTCAAACCGTTTTTCTAGCTCTTCTTTTCCATCATGCCGGTCGGCGTGCAGACCTCGCCCTGATAGGCCCAATAGGGCAGCGGCTTCACCCATTCCGCGGATTGCTGGATGATCTTGAACTGCCCGTTGACCTGCGCCTCGCCGATTTTCGGCCAGAGATAGGTGTGTGAATTGTCGCCATCGATTTTCACCAGCCCCTCCGGCGCCTGGAAGGTTTCACCCCAGGCGGCCTTGCGGATTTCCGCCGGGTGCAAATCGCTGGCGCCGAGTTTTGATGCGGCCTTGGCAAACAGATGCACCTGGAAATACGCAGGCTCGGAGACGAAGTTTGTCACTTTGCCCGCGCCCCAGCGTTTTTGATAGGCTTCGACGAATTTGTGATTTTCCGGCGAATCGTACGACATGAAATATGGCGCCGAAGTGAAGTGACCGGCGGCAAACTCGCCACCCATCGCGGCGATTTCTTCTTCCGACGTGGTGAGGCTTGCCATCGGCATTTTCGCAGGATCGAGGCCGGCAGCCTTATATTGCCGGTGCAGCGCGACCACAGAGTCCCCGACCACGGTCGAGAAGATAACATTTGGCTTGGTATCTTGGAACTTCTGGATCACAGAGCTGAATTCGGAATGCCCGAGCGGCACATACTCCTCGCCGACAACCTCGCCACCCAGTTGCTTGAGCAGGATTTTGCAGACGTTGTTTTCCTCTTTCGGATAGATGTAGTTCGATCCGATGAGATAGAAGCGCTTGCCGAAATTCTTAACCAGCCATGGGATGAATTCTTTTTGCTGCTGATTGGGAACCGCACCCGTGTAGATGACGTTCTGCGAGCATTCCCGGCCCTCATACAAGGTCGGATACCAGTAGAGGTTATTGTATTTTTCAAAAACCGGGAGAACAGCCTTGCGACTTGCCGAGGTATAGGAGCCGAACACGCTGACACAGCGATCGCTCAGCACCAGCTTGCGCGCCTTCTGCGCGAAGGTTGCCGGATCGGATTCCGGATCTTCGACCACGGGCACAAGTTTTCTGCCGTTCACGCCGCCGGCGGCATTGATTTCGTCGATCGCCATGAGTGTCGCGTGATTGAGCGACGTCTCGATGATGGCCGTGGTTCCGGTCAGCGAATACAAGACCCCGACTTTGATATCGCCGCCGGCGGCATAGGCTCTGTCGGCCGATTTGATCCAGATATGCGGAAAGCCGGCGGCACCGACTACTCCGAGCCCCAACGCGCTTTTGACAAGCGACCGCCTGTTTACATGCATGCCACTACCCCCTGATGGAAAAACAAAAAACCCCCTGCCGCGACCATGTCTGGTCGATGCAGGGGGCGCTGCTGCCCTACTTCCGATTTTTGACGGCGCTGCTGCCGCCCGGCGCCGAAGCGCCATTCGGGAACGAAACTAACCTATGAGGTCGTTCGAGTCAACAATCGCTGCGGCAATTGCCCCGACCGATACCCTGCGTTCCATCGCCTGCCGGCGCAGAAAGCCATAGGCCTCTTCTTCGTCGAGCTTGCGCGTATTCATCAGAATGGTTTTTGCCCGCTCGACGCTGCGCATCGACCGCAGCGTGCCATCGAGCTTCGTCAATCGGCCGCGAAGCCGTCGCTCATAGGTAAAGCGCGAGCGCGCCAGAAGCAGGCTCGACAGAACCGCTGCCGTTGTAAAGGGGCGATGCAGCACCGCCTCTGGCGCGGTCTTGCGCAGAAGATCGAGATCGGCCGCCATGCCCGGCGCCATCAGTGCGACCAGCGCTGCTTTCGGCTCGCCCGGCAACCAGGGAAGACGCGACGGCAGATCGGGAACGAGATCGCAAAAAATGACATCGGTGTCGACGGGCAGCGTCTCGGGGACTGGCCAGACATATTTCACGCGGTTGCGCATGCGCTGCAGATCGCGCAACAGCGCCTCGGTGGAACTGTCACGGATGGTGGCCACCACGATATCGATATTGACGACTTCGCCCGGAAGGGATGGCCCGCTGCCACTCATCGCCAATCCCTAATAGGCCAGCAAGAAGGGATCGGCCGTCTCGGGCGATAGGGATTGCTCGATCAGGTCGAACTGGCCGCACCGGTTCACGCGCCCGATACGTGTCCAGAGATCGGTGTGGTGGCTTGCGGCGTTGATTCTTACCTTCCCCTGCGGCGCCTCGAAATCGGCGCCGAGCACCATCGGGCGAAGGATTTCCGGATCCGTCGAATTGGTTGCGGCGAGCGCCTTGGCAAAAATATGCATCTGAAAATAGGCGGCTTCGGCGCACATGTTGGTCGGCTGATCTTCACCGTAGCGCCGCTTGTATTTCCGGACGAAAGTTTCGTTGTTGTCTCCTGGAAGATTTTGAAAATATGGGGCAGCGGTCAGATGATGCTCGCCGACATCGAACCCCATGGCATAAATTTCGGTCTCCGTGGTGGTAAGGCTGGCAATCGGCATCACCTTGGGATTGAACCCGGCATCGGCGTAGCTCTGATAAAGATAGGTGGTGGCATCGCCAACGACGGTCGAAAAAATCACGTCCGGCTGCAAATCCTCGATCTCGCGCATCACCGCGCGGAAATCGCTGCGCTGCGCCCGCAAACCGAGATAGGTTTCACCCACCACCTTGCCGCCGTGCCGATATACCGCCTCACGCATGATCCGGTTCGACTCGCGGGGATAAATATAGTCCGAGCCGATAAAATAAAAGCGCGTTCCATAGTTCTTCATCAGATAGCGGCAAAGCTTGACATTGTTCTGATTGGGGGCGGCGCCGGTGTAAATCACGTTCGGCGAAAGCTCGAATCCTTCATAGAGGGTCGGATACCAGAGCAGGCCGTTCAGCCGCTCCACCACCGGTAGCACCGCCTTGCGGCTGCTCGAGGTGTAGCAGCCGAAGATCATGGTGACGTTGTCGGAAATCATCAATCTCTTGGCGTAACGCCCGCAGGTTGCGGGATCCGACGCGGGATCGTAGAGAAGGGGCAGGATCTCCCGCCCATTCACACCGCCTTGCGCGTTGATTTCATCGATTGCGAGAAGCGTGCCTCGAAGCTGCGTCTCCTCGATGAGCGCCATGTAACCGGTATAAGAAAAAAGCACACCCACGCGCCAAGGCGCATTTGCGCTGACCCGTTCCTGCGCAGTAATCATTGCCTCTCCTGCGTGCAGCAACTGCTCACGCCGAGCGCCCAGAGTCTCCCCGACGGTATTTGGATAGCGAATTTTTACATAGCTACCAGCTCCTTTGTTTAAAGCGGCGAAAATTTTATGTCAAGCTTTGAGAATTCATTTCGAGCCGGTGAGTTATCGCAACGGGGTTCGGGCCAAGAGCGCGTGGACCGCAACGACACTCGCCGCGAGATCGCAACCGGCACTTCCCTGGACGCCAAGCGGAACGGCATCGTTATCAGGGGAACCGGCAAGACCCATCTCTGCGTCGTCGCCGCCGTCATCCGCGCCCGTGCGCGGGGATGGTTCTGCAACCTCGTCGATCTCGTCAACCAGATCGAGCAGGAAAAGGCCACCGGCAATACCGGTTGGCGCTTCAAAAACCGAAGCTGGCAAAACCCTCCCCCGGCTCCCACCCGGGCTTCCCCTCGCGGATGCGGAGGAACCTCCCGCGCCCCGGCATGGCCGGAACCGAGGCCCCAGCAAGCGCAAGCCAGAGCGCGAGCCAGAGCGCGATCGCATCATCGGTGCCGGGATCGCGATCGATGATGATCGGACGCGGGCTCATGCCGGCGCGCCGCAATAGGCCTCGATGCGATACCCGTCCGGGTCGATGACGAAGGCGGCGTAATAGCCGGGTTCATAATCCCGCGCGCCCGGCGCCCCGTTGTCGCGCCCGCCGGCCGCCAGCGCCGCGGCATGAAACGCATCGACCGCGGCTCGGCTCGGGGCGCGAAAACAGACATGCAAACCGGAACCTGGATCAGGCGCCACCGGGTGCGGCGCGGCAACGATCCAGAACGCCGCGTCGTCATCGCCATAGCCGGCCGTCTCCTCGCCGCCGCGGAGATAGCGATAGCCGAGCGGCGCCAGCACCGCGTCATAAAACCGCCGTGCGCGCGCGAGATCGGCGACGCCGAACGAGATATGGTCGATCATCGTGGCCCACCCCATTTGCCAGCCGAAGCCTCCGGCCAACCCCGGATTGCGTTCAATCCGGCGGCGGGGAGCCCGGATGCGATATCGGGCTATGCAGCTCGCCGGCGCGGACACTGGCGATGGCATTGGTGAGAATTTTCTCGATCGCCGCGCCATCGAGCACGTGCGAGAGCACGCCGAGGCCGCCGCCGAGCAGCGCGGAGGCGATCGACAATTCGTCGATGTTCTTTTCCATCAGATATTTGATGGCGTGCTGGATCACCGAGCCGGCCTGACCCAGATTGCGGATCGTCTGGTCTTCGCCAGCCTGGTCTTCGCCAATGTCGTCGGCATGACCGGCCTCGCCGGAATGAGGCGCATCGCTCATCGTCATCTCCCCTTGCCCGCCAACGGCTCCGCGAAAGCCCCTTAATCGATTGATGGAAAAGACAAGCTTTCCATCAGGGGGTGAGCCCGCTCTGTCACATGGCGCTTTTCGCCTGTCAATGACTTGACGTCTTTCTATAATTCTGCAATCTTGGAATTATGGAGAAAAACGACGCCCTCGCCGCGCTCGCGGCCCTCGCCCAGGATAGCCGGCTCGATATTTTCCGGCTTTTGGTCGAGGCCGGGCCAGGCGGGCTTTCGGCCGGGCGGATCGGCGAATGTCTCGGTCTCCCGTCCGCAACCCTGTCGTTTCATCTCAATCAGCTCAGGCATGCCAAGCTGATCACGTTCCGCCGCGAAAGCCGCTCGCTGATCTACATGGCCGAATACCCGGTGATGAACGCGCTTCTCGGCTACCTGACCGAGAATTGCTGCGCCGGCGCGCCGGCCGGAGCCCCCCTCTGCGAGACCGAAATCCCTTGCCATCCCCCTTGCCATCCCCCCTGCCACCCCAAGGAAAAAGAGCAAGTATAGC
>JAKAQU010000119.1 GCA_021819535.1 Pseudomonadota bacterium
ATGACGCGCGCCCCGCGGGATGCGACCAGGGGCGCGTAGCGGACGAATTGCAGCGTATCGCCGAAGCCTTGCTCGGTATGGAGGAGGATGGTCCGGCCGGCGATCTCGTCCCCTTGCCAGCGCGGCCTGGCGAATGTCCGCCGCGGTGCCTCCGGCCGCTCGAGGCGGCGCTCATAGAGGGCGAAACCCTCCCGCATATGGGTTCCCGTCATCATCAGCGCGAGTGCCAGGTTGAAGGCGGGTTCCGGATTGGCGGGATCGAGGGCGCGCGCGCGGCGGAGATCGGCGACCGCCTCCTCGATGTGGCCGAGGCCGAGATGGGAGACGCCGCGGTTGCACAAGGCGGGGACATCGTCCGGCCGGCATTGCAGGGCGATGTTGGACGCGGCGATGGCGTTGTCGAACTGCCCGGTCTCGAACAGCGCGGAACCGAGATTGACATAGGCTTCGACGTAATCGGGCTTGAGTTCCAGCGCCTTGAAACAGGCGGTGATCGCCTCGTCGTACCGGCCGAGGGCGCGGAGAGGGGGGGTGAGGTTGGAATAGGCGACCGGCCAGCTTGGCGCGATGGCGATGGCGGCCATGCCTGCCGCCACGGCTTCGACATGATGCCCGGTGTGGAACAAGGCGCCGCAGAGATTGGAGTGGGCGTGCATGTGAGCCGGCACGAGGGCGATCGCGTTCCGATAACAGGTGATTGCCTCGTCGAAACGGTGCAGCGCCTGGAGCGAATTGCCGCAATTGCTCCAGGCATCGCCGAAATCGGGACGCCTTGCGAGCGCCTGCCGATAGGCCGCGACGGCCTCCTCGAACCGGCCGAGATCATAGAGCGCGTTGCCGAGGCCGAAGGCGGCATCGGCATCTTCCGGGGCGAGGGTGAGGGCGGCGCGGAACGCGGGCTCGGCCTCCGCCGCCCGGCCGAGGCCCATCAGCGCGAAACCGAGGCCGAGTTCGGCCTGGAAATTGGGGCCGAAGGCGAGCCCGGCGCGCAGCCAAGGCACCGCCCCGGCGAAATCGCCGATTTCACAATGGATATGGCCGAGAATCAGGGGGGGCTCGGCGGCTTGCGGCATCAAGGCAGTGGCGGCCTTGAGGTGTTCCACCGCGTCACGATGGTTGCCCGCCCGATAGGCCGCGATGCCGGCCGAAAGCACGTGATCGGCGCTGGTGCTGTCTGCGTCTGGTGTCATGCGTGCAACGATACCGCGCGATGATGAACAGAGATTTAATCCGTGCTGGTTTGACCCTCGCCCTGGCGGGACGGCGCCGGGGCGGCTAGTCTCCGCGCCGCAACCCGCCAAGCATGCTCGCAACCCAATGGATTAAAGTGACAGCGCACATGAAAATTCGATTAGCACAAAAACAGGATTACCCGCAGTGGCTTCCGCTATGGAAGGGCTACCAGGCCTTTTATAAAACCAGCATCGCCGAGCCGGTAACGCAGACAACATGGGCGCGTTTTATGGACCCCGCCGAGCCGATGCATTGTGCCGTGGCCGAGCTAGATGACGTATTGGTGGGGGTGGTACATTACATTATGCATCGCAGTTGCTGGACCGAGGGCGACTATATTTATTTGCAAGATCTTTTCATCGCCCCTGACATGCGCGGCAAGGGCATGGGTCGGGCGTTGATCGAGCATGTCTATGCCGCGGCCAAAGCGCGAGGCTGCAGCCGCGTCCATTGGCTGACGCATGAGAGCAATACCGATGCGATGAAGCTGTATGACAACATCGCGGAGAAAAGTGGGTTTATTCAATATCGAAAGCTGCTGACGTGAAAATTTAACCACCCGTTCTCGCGGCTGCTTTGGTGCTAACCACGTCAGTAATGGACACGATCCCCGATGCGTCTCTCCCGCTCCCTGCTCCCGACCCTCAAGGAAACCCCGGCCGAGGCACAGATCGTCTCGCATCGGCTGATGCTGCGCGCCGGCCTCGTGCGCCAGACGGCATCCGGCATCTATGCCTGGCTTCCCGCCGGCTATCGCGTGCTCGACAATATCGCCCGCATCGTGCGCGCCGAACAGGACGCCGCCGGCGCGCAGGAATTGCTGATGCCGACCATCCAGTCCGCTGATCTCTGGCGCGAAAGCGGCCGCTATGACGGCTACGGCAAGGAGATGCTGCGTATCCAGGACCGCCATGAGCGCGAATTGCTCTACGGCCCGACCAATGAGGAGATGATCACCGATCTCTTCCGCCAGTCGGTGCATTCCTATCGCGCCCTGCCGCAGATCGTCTATCACATCCAATGGAAATTCCGCGACGAGGTGCGCCCGCGCTTCGGCGTCATGCGCGGGCGCGAATTCCTGATGAAGGATGCCTATAGTTTCGATATCGACCATGAGGGCGCGGTCGTCAGCTACCGGCGGATGATGCTCGCCTATATGCGTACCTTTCAGCGCCTCGGCCTTCGCGCCATTCCGATGGCCGCCGATACCGGGCCGATCGGCGGCGATCTCAGCCATGAATTCATCATCCTCGCGCCAACCGGTGAAAGCCAGGTGTTCTATGACGCCGCTTTCGAGGACATCGATTACACCAGCGGCGATTTCGACATCCGCTCGCCCGACGATCTCGCGCGGTTCTACGCGCAGATGACCACGCCCTATGCCGCGACCGATGAAAAGCACGACCCCGAACGCTGGGCGAAGATCGATCCCGCGCGAAGGCGCGAGGGGCGCGGCATCGAGGTCGGGCATATCTTCTATTTCGGCACCAAATACAGCCGGCCGCTGAATTTCACCGTGACCGGCGCGGGTGGGCAGAAAATCCATCCCGAAATGGGCAGCTACGGCATCGGTGTCAGCCGCCTCGTGGCCGCGGTGATCGAGGCCTCGCACGATGCCGCCGGCATCATCTGGCCCGATGCCATCGCCCCCTTCCGCGCCGCCATCCTCAATCTCAAACCGGGCGATGCCGCCTGCGATGCGCTCTCCGAGACGCTTTACGCGCGCCTTGGCAACGATGCGCTCTATGACGATCGCGAGGAGCGCGCCGGGGTGAAATTCGCCGATGCCGATCTCCTCGGTCATCCCTGGCAGATCATCATCGGGCCGCGCGGCGCCGCCTCCGGCCGGGTCGAGCTCAAGCGGCGGGCGGATGGGGCGCGCGAAGAGGTCTCGCTGGAAGCGGCGCTCGCGAAAATCCTTGGCGCCTAGGATGTTCAACGCCTTTGAGCGCGCGGTCGCGGGCCGCTATCTCCGGGCCCGCCGTGGGGAGCGTTTCGTCTCCGTCATCGGCGCGTTTTCGCTGATCGGCATCGCGCTCGGGGTCGCGACCCTGATCATCGTCATGAGCGTGATGGGCGGCTTCAAGGTCGATCTCCTCAACCGCATTCTCGGCCTCAACGGCCATCTCGGCATCTACGCCGCCGAGCGTGACGGGCCGGAGCGTGGCCTTGCCGATTACGAGGCGCTCGCCCGGCGGATCGCCGCGGTCCCGGGCGTCGTCTCGGCGATCCCGGTGGTGGATGGCCAGGCTCTCGTCTCCGCCCCGCGCGGGGCGGCGACCGGCGGCCTCATTCGCGGCATTCGCAAGGAAGACCTGCTGGCGCTCCACGCGGTGAGCGCGCACGTGCTCGAAGGATCGCTCACCGATTTCAATCCTGGTGATGCGATCGCGATCGGGGTCGGCATGGCGCGGCGCCTGGCGATCGGGGTCGGCGACACGCTCACCCTGATCTCGCCTCAGGGCGCGGCGACGGCGTTTGGAACCGTGCCGCGCATCCGCGCCTATCACGTGGTCGCGATCTTTCAGGTCGGCATGAACGAATATGATCAGGCCTATGCTTTCCTGCCGCTCGCCGATGCGCAACTCTTTTTCCAGGAGCCGCATGGCGTGAGCCAGATCGAAGTCCGCGTCAGTGACCCGCTCGCGGTCGGGGATATTCTGCGCGCGATCCGCACCGTCCTCGGCGATCTTCCGGTCCATATCTATGACTGGCAGCACAGCAACGACAGTTTCTTCGCCGCCGTTCAAGTCGAACAGAACGTCATGTTCCTGATCCTCACGCTGATCATTCTGGTCGCGGCCTTCAACGTCGTCTCCTCGCTGATCATGATGGTGAAGGACAAGACCCGCGACATCGCCGTCCTCCGCACCCTCGGCGCCTCGCGCGGGGCGGTGATGCGGATTTTTCTGATGTGCGGCGCTTCCATCGGCGTCAGCGGGACGCTGATCGGAACCGTGCTCGGCATCGTCTTCTGTCTCAACATCACGACATTGCAGCATTGGGTGGAAAGCATCACCGGCGTTTCGGTGTTCAATCCGGAAGTCTATTATCTCGCCCATCTGCCGGCGCGGCTCGACTGGCGGGAGGTGAGCGAAATCATCGTCATGGCGCTCGCGCTCTCGCTTTTGGCCACGCTCTATCCAAGCTGGCGCGCCGCACGCACCGACCCGATCGAGGCGCTGCGGCATGAGTGAGCCCGCAATGAGGCTCGGGATGCGCGGGGTTGCGCGCGTTTTCCGCACCGAGGCCGGGCCGCTTCCGGTTCTCCGCGGCGTCGATCTCGATCTCGCGGCCGGCGAGATCGTCGCCCTCGTCGCCCCTTCCGGGTCGGGGAAATCGACGCTGCTCCATCTCGCGGGCCTTCTCGAAGCGCCGGACGAGGGCGAGGTTTTCATCGCCGGCCGCGCCGCGGGCCGCCTCAACGATGCCGAGCGGAGCGCGATCCGGCGCGATACGATCGGCTTCGTCTATCAGTTCCACCATCTCCTCGGCGAGTTCAGCGCGCTCGAAAACGTCGTCCTGCCGCAAATGATCGCAAGCCGCCCGCGCCAGCGGGCCGCGGCACGGGCCGGCGCCCTGCTCGCCGCCCTCGGCCTCGGCGGGCGGCTTCATCATCTGCCGGGCAAGCTTTCGGGCGGCGAACAGCAGCGGGTCGCGATCGCCCGCGCGCTCGCCAATGCCCCGCAAATCCTGCTCGCCGACGAGCCGACCGGAAATCTCGATGTCGCGACGGCGGAATTGGTCTTCGCGGCCCTTCTCGACATGGTGCGGGCCGAGGGTATCGCTGCCCTGATCGCGACCCACAACCCCGATCTCGCCGCGCGCATGGACCGCCGTGTCACGCTGATCGAGGGGCGGCTCGCGCCGCTCTGAGCGCGGCGTCGGATTGAAAGGAACGCAGATGCCACATGCCGATTTCGTGCATCTCAGGGTCCATTCCGCCTATTCGCTGAGCGAGGGCGCGATCAAGGCCGCGAAAATCGCCGAACTCGCGCGGGTGCAGCTCATGCCGGCGGTCGCCATCACCGATAGCAGCAATCTCTTCGGCGCTCTCGAATTCAGCGATTCTTGCGCCAAAGCCGGCGTGCAGCCGATCATCGGCTGCCAGATCAATCTCATGCGTCCCGACAATCCGAAGCTCTTGCCCGACCCGATCGTTTTGCTTGCGCAGGATGCCGAAGGTTTGGCCAATCTTCAGCGTCTTTCCTCGCTCGGCTTTCTCGCCTCCGATTCCGGCCTCAAGCCGCAAGTGCCGTTTGCGACCATCGCGACCCACGCTTCCGGCCTCATCCTGCTCACCGGTGGCACGGCGGGCCCGCTCGCCCGCCTCCTCGCCGAGGGTCAGCGCACGGCGGCGGAGGCACTGCTCGCGGCCTTTCGCGAAGCCTTCCCCGATCGCGCCGTGGTCGAGCTTCATCGCCATGGGCTTGCCCTCGAACGCGCGATCGAGCCCGGGCTGATCGCGCTCGCCGACGCCGCCGGGTTGCCGCTGGTTGCGACCAATGATTGTTTCTTTGCGCAAGAGGCGATGTTCGAGGCGCATGACGCGCTGCTCTGCATCGCCGAGAGCCGCCTTCTCGCCGAGACCGAGCGCCGGCGCGTCACGCGCGCGCACTGGTTCAAGAGTGCCGCCGAGATGCGGGCACTCTTCGCCGATCTTCCCGAGGCCTGCGACAATACGCTCGCGCTCGCCGAGCGTTGCGCGGTGATGGCGGAAAGCCGCAAGCCGATGCTGCCGGTGTTTCCGAAAATCGCCGATGGCACGAGCGAGGAGGAGACGTTGCGCGCGATGGCGGTGCGCGGCCTCGATAGCCGCATCAAGGCCGATGCGATCGCGCCTGCGGATATCGCGCGCTATCGCGAGCGGCTCGACTACGAACTCGGCGTCATCGCGAAAATGGGCTTCCCCGGCTATTTCCTGATCGTTGCCGATTTCATTCAATGGGCCAAGACACACGGCATTCCGGTCGGGCCGGGGCGCGGATCGGGGGCCGGCTCGCTGGTGGCCTGGGCGCTCACCATCACCGATCTCGACCCGATCCGCTTCGGCCTTCTGTTCGAACGCTTCCTCAATCCCGAGCGCGTCTCGATGCCGGATTTCGACATCGATTTCTGCCAGCACCGGCGCGATGAGGTGATCGCCTATGTCCGCGCCGAATATGGCGCCGATCGTGTCGCGCAAATCATCACTTTCGGAAAATTGCAGGCCCGCGCGGTGGTGCGTGACGTCGGCCGCGTGCTCGGCCTGCCCTATGGCCAGGTCAACAAAATCGCGGAGCTGATCCCGAACAATCCGGCAAAGCCGGTCACACTCGCGCAGGCGGTCGCCGGCGAGCCGCGGCTTCAGGAAGCGCGCGCCAATGACGAGGCGGTGGCGCGGCTCTTGGAAATCGCGCTCCAGCTCGAAGGGCTCTATCGCCACGCGAGCACGCATGCCGCCGGCATCGTCATCGGCGATCGCCCGCTGATCGACCTCGTGCCGCTCTACCGCGATCCGCGCTCGGAATTGCTGGTGACACAGTATTCGATGAAATATGTCGAGCAGGCGGGGTTGGTGAAATTCGATTTTCTCGGCCTCACCACGCTCACGATCCTCAAGCGCGCGGTCGATTTCCTCGCCGAGCAGGAGATCGATGTCGATCTCGCCCGTCTTGCCCTCGATGATGCGAAAACCTACGAGATGCTCGCGCGCGGGGATGCGGGCGGCGTGTTCCAGTTCGAAAGCCAGGGCATGCGGGACGTGCTCCGCCAGATGCGGCCCGACCGGTTCGAGGATCTGATCGCCGCCGTCGCCCTCTACCGCCCCGGGCCGATGGCCAATATCCCGGCCTATTGCCAGCGCAAACACGGCGAGAAATGGGCGCCACCCCATCCCGATCTCGCCGACATCCTCGGCGAAACCTACGGCATCATGGTCTATCAGGAACAGGTGATGCAGATCGCCCAGTGTCTTGCCGGCTACAGCTTAGGTGCCGCCGATCTTCTGCGCCGCGCCATGGGGAAGAAGATTCGCGCCGAGATGGAGGCGCAGCGGCGGATCTTTCTCGAAGGGGCGGCGGCGCGCGGGATCGATTACGGCAAGGCCGGCGAGATTTTCGACATGATGGAGAAATTCGCGGATTACGGCTTCAATAAATCCCACGCCGCCGCCTATGCCCTCATCGCCTATCAAACCGCCTGGATGCGCGCGAACCACCCGACCGCCTTCATCGCCGCCTGCATGAGCCTTGCCATCAACAACACCGACAAGCTCGCCGCGCTGCGCCAGGAAGCGCGCGCGCTCGGGATCGAGGTGCTGCCGCCCGATATCAACCATTCCGGCGCCGATTTCACGCTCGAGGGCTGCGAGGATGGGCGGTTCGCCATTCGCTATGCGCTGGCGGCGGTGAAGAAAGTGGGCGAGACGGCGATGCACTCCGTGGTCGCGGCACGCGGGGATCGCCCCTTCGCCGATTTCGCCGATTTCGCCGCCCGCATCGATGCCCGCGCCCTCAATCGCATGCAGCTCGAAAACCTCGCCAAGGCCGGCGCGTTCGATGCCCTGGAGCCAAATCGCGCCCGCGTTTTCGCCAGCGCCGAGATCATCCTGCGGCGTGCCCAGGCGCAGGCGAGCGAACGCGAAAGCGGCCAGGCGGCCCTGTTCGGCGGCGATGGCCGGCGCGAGACGCTGCGGCTCGCCGATGCGCCCGACTGGCCGCCGATGGAGCGCCTCGGCTATGAGGCGGAGGCGGTCGGGTTTCACATCACCGCCCACCCGCTCGATGCCTATGCCGGGGCGCTGCGCCGGCTCGATGTCATCCCGAGCAGCTTGATCGCCGCCCGCGCGAGTGCTGGGATCGGGCGCGTGCGCCTCGCCGGGACGCTGATCAGCGTCAAGGAGCGCCCGACCCGCACCGGAAGCCGCATGGCCTGGGCCCGGCTTTCCGATAGCGGCGGCTCGTTCGAGATCACCCTCTTCAGCGAGACACTGGCCCGCGCGCGCGATCTTC
>JAKAQU010000120.1 GCA_021819535.1 Pseudomonadota bacterium
ATTGATAGGTCGCCTCGAGCTTGCGCCCGGCAGCCCAGAGCGCATCGCCGAAATGGCCGTTGATGGTCGCGTCCTCGGGTTCCATCTCGACGGCCCGCTCCAGCCAATGCACCGCGCCGGCGGTATTGCCCTGGCGCAGCATGACCCAGCCGAGGCTGTCGATGATGGCGCCGTCATTGGGGCGGAGCGCCACCGCCTTTTCGATCAGCTTGCGCGCCTCATCGAGATGCGTCCCCTGTTCGGCCCAGGAATAGCCGAGATAATTGAGAACATAGGGCTGATCGGGCGAAAGCTGGAGCGCGTGCTGGAAGTCGGCCTGCGCCTTTGGCCATTGATGGGAACGGTCATAGGCGATGCCGCGAGCATAGAATAAAACCCAGTCGCGCGGCTGCATATCGTGGATGCGCGTGATGGCGCCGTCATAGGCGGTGATCGCCTGGGTATATTGCTCCTTGTTGCGATAGATATCGCCGATCTGGGCGAGCGGCTCGGGCCGGTCGGGAAATTCCTTGGCGAGCGCCTGAAGAATGCCGACCGCGGTCTCGGTATGGCCGAGTTGGTTTTCGATCGCGGCACGCCTGAGATCGATCAGACCCGAGAGCGGCGCATCCTTGGGCACGGAAGCCAGGGTTTGCAGCGCGTTTTCCGGCTGGCCGCCGTCATCGAGCATGTCCGCCATCAACAGCCGCGCCGGGGTGAAGCGCGGGCGGAGTTCGAGCGCGAGGCGAAGGATGAGAAGAGAGAAATCCTCGGTCTCCGGCTGGCGGAGCGATGCCGCGAGGGCGAGATAGGTCTCGGCGATGCCGTCGACCGCATTGGCGACCGGGCGCTCGCTGATATCGGATTCCAGCGCCGGCACCGCCATCGACAGCACGCTGTCGCCTTGGCGCAAGCTCGCGATGGTGCGTCGTGCCTCTTCCATCTGGCCGTGGCGGGCCTGCCAGCTCGCCAAAATCTGGGCAAAGCGGAGATTGGGGCTTGCGAACGCGGTCTGCGCCTGGTCGTAATAACGCCCGGCCTCGGCGTCGCGGCCGGCGAGATCGGCGATCAGTGCCGCGTGCAGGGCATAGATGCCGCCGAGGCGCTGATTGGCGAGCAACGGGCGAAGAATGGCGAGGGCGGCATCGGGGTGCCCCGCGCCCATATCCGACCAGGCGACGAGCAGGGGTTCAAGAATTTGTGAAATTCCCTGATGCGGCAAGGCGAGATAGCGCTGCTTGGCCGAATCCCAATCACCCTGCCGCGCCGCTTCGTCGGCGAGCAACAATTGCGCCGCGGCGTTGTCGGGCAGCTTGGCGGCAAGCCTGACCGCCTCGGGCCGACCGGCCAGGAGATTGGCGAGAAATGCCTGGCGCAGGAGTTGGCCGTTGGTCGGGTCATCGCTGAGCGCGGCAAGGAGGCGCGATGCCGCGATATCGAGCGAGCCTTGGCTCATCGCGAACTGCCCGGCGAGATAATTGCCGAACGCGTTGCCCGAATCGCCGCCTTCGCCGGTGCCGGCGTGGGCGGTTGGGAAGGTGGCGTTGCCGGCGGCGCAGGCCGAAAGCAGCGTCAGCGCGAGAAGAGCGGCGCGCGAGCGGAACGGGGCGAAGGATGCAACGAATGTGTTCATGACGGCGATACTAACAGCCTACCGGCGCGCGCGCCATCTCCCGGCTTTCACGATCGCGGCGCGCACAAGCCGGCTTGAGCGACGCCGCGGCCGGGCGCATCCTCGGCCCGAACCGAGAGAGACCAAGGGAACAAGGGGCCACGCATGACCGATCTCGCCGATCTTTCCGCAACCGATCTCGCCGCGGGTTTCCGCGCAGGCACGTTCACGCCGACCGAGGCGTTATCTTCGGTCGAGGCAAGAATCGCCGCCTGCGAACCGCTTATCGCCGCACTCTACGCCTATAACCCGGAGGCGGCGCGGGCGGCGGCGGCGGCATCGTCGGCGCGCCATCGGCGTGGTGAGGCGCTCGGGCCGCTCGATGGCATTGCGGTGACGATCAAGGAGAATATCGCGACCAAGGGTGTGCCTATGCCGCTCGGCACCGCGGCTTCCGATCTTACCCCGGCACCAGCCGATGCGCCGCCGGCCGCGCGGCTGCGCGAGGCCGGGGCGGTGATCCTCGGCAAGACCACGATGCCCGATTACGGCATGCTGTCCTCGGGGCTTTCGAGTTTTCATCACCTCGCCCGCAATCCGTGGAATCCCGCGCTCAACCCCGGCGGCTCCAGCGCCGGCGCGGCGGCGGCGGCGGCGGCGGGCTATGGGCCGCTTCATCTCGGCACCGATATCGGCGGCTCGGTGCGGCTCCCGGCCGGCTGGTGCGGTCTCGTCGGCCTCAAGCCGAGCCTCGGCCGGGTGCCGATCGACCCGCCCTATATCGGCCGCGTCGCCGGGCCGATGACCCGCACCGTCGCCGATACGGCGGTGATGATGGCGGTTTTGTCGCAGCCTGACCGGCGCGATCATATGAGCCTCCCGTCGGCCGAAATCCCCTGGCAGGCGCTCACGATGTCGCCGAAGGGGCTCAGGCTCGGCCTGATGCTCGAGGCCGGGTTCGGCTTCCCGGCCGAACCGGAGGTGCGGGAGGCGGTGATCGGCGCGGCCCGGCGCTTGGCGGCGGAAGGGGCGGAGATCATCGAGATGCCGCCATTTCTCACGCCGGAGATGATGGCCGGGCTCGATACGTTCTGGCGCGTGCGTGCCTTCGCCGACATCAAGGCGCTCCCTCCCGAGCGCGCGGCGAAAGTGCTGCCCTTCATCCGCGCCTGGGCGGAAGGGGGGGCTTCCGCGAGCGGGCTCGACGTCTATCACGGCGTGAGCCAGATCATGGCCATGCGCGCCGCCGCCGCGCGCGCTTTCGCCGGGATCGATTTCGCGCTTTCGCCGACCGCGCCGATGCCGGCCTTCGCCGCCGAATTGCCGGCGCCGAGCAACGATCCCGCGCGCCCCTTCGAGCATATCGGCTTCACCGTCGGCGCCAACATGTCCGAGCAGCCGGCGGTCTCGATCAATGCCGGCTACACCGAAAGCGGCCTTCCGATCGGCATGCAGATCATTGGCCAGCGCTTCGATGATATCGGCGTCCTCCGCCTTGCGGCACTCTGGGAAAAGCTGCGCCCGGCGCCGCACCCCTGGCCAAGGCCGGATCGGGCGGGGTGAAGGAGGACGAATATGATGAGACCGCGCGCTGTTCTGTTCGACGTTTTCGGAACCCTGGTCGATTGGCGCGGCAGCCTGATCGCCGAACTCACCGCGTTCGGGGAACGCTCCGCCATCGCGGCCGATTGGGCGGGGCTGGTCGATGCCTGGCGCGGCGCCTATCAGCCCTCGATGCAGCGTGTGCGAAGCGGTGAGGCGCCGTTTGCGACCCTGGATGCGTTGCAGCGCGAAAGCCTCGATGGCTTGCTCGTGCGTTTCGGCATCCCGGGGGTTGAGGAGGCCGAGCGGGACTGGATGGTCTCGCTCTGGCATCGTCTCCGCCCCTGGCCGGATAGCGTGGCGGGGCTTGCCGCGTTGCGCGGGAAAGCGATCACCGGCACACTTTCCAACGGCCATGTCGCCCTCCTGGTCTCGCTCGCTAAAACCGGCGGGATGAGTTTCGACGTCATTTTCGGCGCCGATATCTTCCGCCACTACAAGCCCGATCCGGAAACCTATCTCGGCGCCTGCGCCCTCCTTGATCTTGCACCCGGCGAGGTGATGCTGGCGGCGGCGCATAATGCCGATCTCGCGGCGGCGCGCTCCTCTGGCCTCAAAACCGGGTTCATTCCCCGCCCCGACGAATACGGCCCCACTCAGCACCGCGACCTCCGGGCGGAAGCGGATTGGGACGTGATCGCGGACAGCGTCGGCGCTCTGGCGGAAAAAATCGGTTAGCGGGCAGACGAAACAACCCAGGGACGCTTTCAACCCGCTATGCCACCGCAATCAGCCCAGGATTTCGACCTGAGAAGGGGGGAATGCCGATGGATGACATAGCAAGAGCAACCATGGCAGCGATCAGAGAGAAAATTCCTGACCTGCGATCGGCAAAGCTCGGGCCAGAGTATTCGTACCATTCGCTGCCGTTGTGCGTCATCGACGCTGTTTTTCGATCGGTGTCCGCTACCGGGCGGTGAAGAACGTCGTCGAAGCATGGTGCGTCGCGCAAACGCCAAACTGATCGAAATACGATACCGATCCCGAGGCACGCCACACCATCGCAGACCTTATTCGAGTGACGAACGGTTACAACGGCGTCGGCCTCGCACAAAGGTTTTTCAGCGGCAATCAGCAACGAACTTCATCCCGGAGTGGCATCCTCAAAGCGGACGCGGTGGTGCTATTCGCAAAAGCACTCAAGGAAGCCAGGATCGACGATTTTCCCGATATCCGCGATAAAGCTTGCGTTAACCGCGCCGAGCAAGCCGTCCGTAAAATTCCCGGACAAAGAAGCGGTATCTCGTTCCACTATTTCCTGATGCTCGCGGGAGATCATTGCCACGTGAAGCCGGACCGAATGATTCGCCGGTTTGTCGCCGAAGCGGCCGGCCTTCCGAATGTCTCGCCGGACACGGCACACGACGCGATGGTTGCGGCATCTTGTGAACTCGCGCGTGAATTTCCTAACCTGAGCCCGAGCCTAGTGGATAATCTCATCTGGTCATATCAGAGCGCTCACTCTCAGCCTGCTCACAAGGCAAAGGAAGATTGCCGATCAGGCAGATCCTGAGCCGCGTGTGACACCGGCACGCGGAGAGGAAAGCGGCGTCGGAGCGTCGCGGTTTCGTGCGGCTCAGGCCGCCGGCGGGACCAGGGTCAGGGAGGGTGGCGGCTTCCTGATCGCGCCGATCAAATTGCGCACCTCGGCGCGCGCCGTCACATGGCTCATGCCGAAGGAAATGCCGAGCCCGGCTTCGCGCACATCCATCAGCGTCAGCCCCTGGAGATAGAGTTCACGGAAGATTACCCGCTCGCCGAAGCCCTTGACGGTGCGGAAACCGATGCGCTTGGCGAGAATCTCGAGTGTCGCGCCGACATCGCGCTTGTTGCGCGCTTCACCTGCGCCAAGGCGGTTCCGCATCACCAGCCAGTCGATGCGGCCACGATCGCGCGCGAGGCGGCGCTTGCGCGCTTCCCACACCATTTCGCTGTAGATGCTGGGATGAACGACCTCGTGCTGCTCGGGATCGACTTTGGCGAGCATGGCGAAATCGACGAAACTGTCATTGATCGGGGTGATCAGGGTGTCGGCATGGGCGTGTCCGAGGCGGCTCAGATGCGTATCCGCGCCCGGGCAGTCGATGACGACGATATCGGCCTCGCGCCCGACCTCCGCAAGCGCGGCCGCGAACCTTCCCGCCTCGTCGGCGTCGGCGACGGCGCGGCTATCGGCGTCGCTCCGCGCGACCGGGGCGAAACGCGGCATGGGGAGCGCGATGCCGCGGCGGGCGATGAAAGCGGCGCGGGATTCGAGATAGCCGGTCAATGTCGCCTGACGGGCGTCGAGATCGAGGGCGCCGACGCGGTAACCTTCGCGCAGCAGGCCGACGATGATATGCATCGCCGCGGTCGATTTGCCCGACCCGCCTTTTTCATTACCGAGCACGATGATCTGCGCCCGTTTTTCGATCGAAATACTGGCCAATCTGTCCCCCATGCTCCGATCTTGCCGGGCGAATCGCCACGCCGGCGCGAATCGGTCTAATATCGCGGTGTTTATGCCAATCACCGTCCCCGGCGTCCATGTGCCGCGGGCAGAAGCGGGTTCGCGGCACGCGGAATGACGTGGCTTTCGACGATACATCGCGGCAGACAACATCATGCCGATTCGCCGCCGGTCGCGCGTGGCCTTGAGGGTTGGATCGCATGTCCCGATTGCGGTCTGTTTCTCAGCACCCGGCCGCCGGCACCCGGCCAGCGGCTACGCTGCCCGCGTTGCCGCGCGGTGTTGCGGCGCGGGCGCAAAGCGGGGGCGTCGAGCCCGCTTGCGCTGGCGCTCGCGGCCCTGCCCCTCTTGCCGCTCGCCTTCCTCGCGCCGCTCGTTCATCTCACGCTGCTCGGCCGCGGGATCAGCGCCGCCCTCACCACCGGGCCGGTACTGCTCGACGAGGGGGGCTGGCTTCCGCTCGCCGCGGTGGTGCTGGCCACCGCTTGCTTTCTCCCCGCTCTCCGCCTGCTCGGGTTGACGTTCGTGCTCGCCGGGCTCCGGCTTTCGCGGCCGCCGCGCCATCTTCTGCGTCCGGTTTTCCGTGCCTGCGAGCATCTCCGCCCGTGGGCGATGGTCGAGGTCTATCTGCTTGGTTTCTTCGTCGCCTATAGCAAGCTCATCGATCTCGCGCGGGTGAGGGTCGAACTCGCCGGCTATGCGCTGGCGGCCGTGATGGTGATGATGGCGCTGCTCGACGACATGCTCGACCCCATCGGCCTCTGGGAGGAGGTGGCGCCGCGCGGAACCTACGCCCGCGCCCACGCGCGGGTGCTGATGGCCGGGAGGCCGCGTCTGATCGGCTGCCTTTGCTGCGGCCTGGTGAGCGAGGCCTCTCCCGGCGCTTTCTGCCCGCGCTGCGAGAGCCGGCTCCGCGCGCGGAAGCCGGGCGGCCTCGGGCGCAGCCTCGCCCTCGTCGTCGCGGCGGCACTTCTCTATGTGCCCGCCAATCTGCTGCCGATCATGACCGTCGATTATTATGGCCAGGGCGTTCCCCACACCATCCTCTCCGGTGTCGAGGAACTGGCGGCGAGCGGCATGTGGCCGCTGGCACTCCTGGTGTTCTTCGCCAGCATCACCGTCCCCGTGCTCAAGCTCTTCGGGCTTGGCGTTCTGCTGGCGAGCGCCCGGCACGGCACCCGGCGGCGGCTTCTCGATCGCACGCGGCTCTATCGCCTGATCGAGGCCATCGGCCGCTGGTCGATGATCGATGTCTTCATGCTTTCGATCCTGGTCGGCGTGGTTCAGCTCGGCCTTCTCGCGTCGGTCGTGCCAGGGAGTGGCGCGGTCGCCTTCGCCGGCGTCGTGATCCTGACCATGCTCGCCTCGCAAAGCTTCGACCCGCGCCTGATGTGGGATGCGGCAAGCCACAATCGCCGACCCGGTGGCGCGGCATGAGCGACGATCCGCCCACCGCCGATGCGCCGCTGGTCGAACGCGAGCCGCGGCTTTCCCTGATCTGGATCATCCCCGTCGTCGCCGCCGTCATCGCGGCCTGGCTCGGCTGGCGAACCCTGTCGCAGGAAGGCCCGCTGATCACGCTCAGCTTCACCACCGCCGATGGGATCGTCGCCGGCCAAACCCGCGTCAAGCACAAGGCGGTCGATCTCGGCACGGTGCGTTCGATCAGGCTCAGCGAGGACATGTCTCATGTCAACGTCGAAGTGCGGATGCGGCGCGAGGCGATGCCGGTTCTCACCGATCATGCCCGCTTCTGGGTGGTGCGCCCGCGTCTCACGCCGAGCAGCATCTCGGGCCTCGAAACCCTGGTCTCGGGGAGCTACATCGAAATCGATCCCGGCCCTCCGAACGGGACCGAGCAGCGGAGCTTCGTCGGTCTTGAGGCGCCGCCGGCGGTGCGTTCGGGCGAGCCCGGCCATACCTATGTCCTGCATACGCGCCGCCTCGGCTCGCTCGGCATCGGCTCGCCGGTTCTGTTTCGCGATGCCAGCGTCGGCGAAGTGCTGAGCTATGATGTCGGCGCGCCGGGGGGGGAGGCGGTGGTGCGGGTGTTCGTGCGTGCCCCGTTCGACGCCTATATCCGCGAGGGCAGCTATTTCTGGAACGAATCCGGTCTTTCGCTCAACGCCGGGGCGGCCGGGCTCCATCTCGAAGTGCAGTCGATCCAGGCGGTGCTCACCGGCGCCGTCGCCTTCGACACCCCGCCCGAGGCGCGGGCCGAACCCATCGCCGCCGATGGCAGCGATTTCCCCCTCTATGCCGATCGCGAGGCCGCCGCCGCGTCGCGCTATACCAATTCGGTCGCCGTTCTCGTGCATTTCCACGGCTCGGTGCGCGGTCTGGCCGCCGGGGCGCCGGTCGAGATCTATGGCATTCAGATCGGCGAGGTGACGGAGGTGAAGCTGCAATACGATTTTGCCACCAAAACGCTCGACGTGCCGGTTCGGCTCACCATCCAGCCGGATCGCATTTCCGCTCCCGGCGCGCCGCCGCCAACCCATGAGCGCGCCCTGGAATCGCTTGCCTCGCTGGCGCACAATGGGCTTCGCGCCCAGTTGCGCACGGCCAATT
>JAKAQU010000121.1 GCA_021819535.1 Pseudomonadota bacterium
CCGTGGAGATCGGCATGGATCGCGGCGTGCGCTGCAAACGTCGCGCGCGCGGGGGGCTTCGCTTTATCCGCGCAGCCCCCCCCCGTCGCTCGCGCGATCGCACGTGCCATTGCTTCCGCGCTCCGGGGCTCGGCCGCCGGATCGAGCGGGCTTCCGAGCAGATCGCGCCCCTCGGCGTCGCGGAGGGCAAGCGGCATCGCGAGGCCGGCGATGCGTGACGCCGGCAGGCGGAAGCCGCGCGGGCGGGCGAGGGGGGCGGCGCCGGGGACGGCGATCGAGGTGTCGTTCGCGGCAACGCGGGCGATCAGGCGGCCGTTTGCGTCATGGAGAAAAAATACCGGCGTCGCGTCGGGATCGGCGGGGTGCCAGGCCCAGCCGACGAGATCGCCATCGGCGGGGCTGACCACGCCTTCGAGGCGGCGCAAACGGTCGAGCCGGATCGGGCTGCCGAGCAATGCCGCGCCGTCATCCATGGTCACGACGAGGTTCCGGCCCTGACATGCGGCGGCACCGAGCCGTGCCCGTCCTGCCCGCCAGCGCAGCGCGACCGGGGTTGCATCACAAAAGACGCGAAGCCGGGCACGATCGCAGCGCGGCGGGACGACGAGCGTGAAGCCGCTTTCCAGCGCGCACCATCCCGGCGCCCCGGCAGCGGCGGCGATCGCGTCGGCGCCTTGGGTCAGCGTCGCATCGATCGCCCCGGCGTGACGGGAAAATGCCGCGGCGAGCGCGCGCGCGGCGCTGGCGGCATCACCCTCCCGCCAATGCGCCGAGGCGAGCCCGATCCAGGCGAGGCGGAGATCGCAGCGGGCGGCGATATCGGCGAGCACATCCGCCTGTCCGGGCTCACCCTGCCCGAGACGGGCGAGCGCGAGAGCGAGGCGGGCGGTCTCATCGCGTGGGGCGATCCGTGCCGCGCGTTCGAGCCAGCGCAGCGCCTCCCCCCCCTCGCCGGCAGCGAGAGCGGCTTCGCCACGGCCGAGCGCGGCCCGCGCTGCGTCTGCTTGACGTGCCGCGAAGGCGGCGAATTCGACGGCGGCGATTTTACTTGCCGCCGGCGTTTTGTCCGCGCGCGCGTTCAGGCGCTTTGCCCGGCGCGGCGCGGCGCCGGCTCTGCCTCGGCGGGCGGCAGGTGGTTGAGATCGTCGGTCGCATCAGTGATGCCCTGCGCCACCGCCCGTTCCAGCCAATGCCGCGCTTCCCGCGCATCGCGCCGCCCGGCGAGGCCGCGCGCGAGATAGCGGCCAAGCATCATCTGCGCATGGCCATGGCCACGCTCGGCGGCACGGCGGTACCAGAGGGCCGCCTCGGTGCGGTCCATCGGCACGTCATGGCCGCCGCCGAGCATCGCCCCGATCGCGAACATGGCGCCGACATGGCCATGTTCGGCGGCGCGGCGAAACCAGGCGAGCGCGGCCGGGTGATCCTGGCGGCCGGCGCCCCCGCCGACCAGGAGTTCGGCCAGCGCCACTTGCGCCTCGACCATGCCGGCCTCGGCGGCGCGGGTGAGCCAGGTTGCCCCTTCGCCCGGGTTGGGATCGACGCCGCGGCCCTCGATCAGCATGCGGCCGTACCAGTATTGCGCGTTGGCGACGCCATCGGCGGCGCGGCGCATCCATTGCGCGGCGAGCCGGTCGTCGCGCTCGATGCCAACCCCTTCGGCGAGGCAGACGCCGAAATTGAACGCCGCCACCAGATCACCGGCGAGTGCCGCCTCCTCGAACCATTCGCGGGTCAGCAGGCTTTCCTCGGGTCCGGCCGCACCCTGGCGCACGAGTGTCGCGAGTTCGGCCTTCGACTGCGTATCCCCGGCTTCGGCGGAGTGCCGGAACCAGCGCGCCGCCTCCTGCGGGTCGCGCGCGGTGCCGGCGCCGGTCAGATGCATGAGGCCGAGCATGCGGGCTGCCGTGCGGTGTCCGGCCTCGGCGGCGCGGCGGAACCAGAGCGCCGCCTCGGCGTAATTGGGCGGCAATTCGCCGCCGCGGGCATAGAGATCGCCGACCACGGCCGCCGCCTCGGCATCGCCCGCGAGGGCGGCGCGGCGCAGCCAGGATTCTCCCTCCTGGACCGCTTTTGCAACGCCGCGCCCTTCGAGCAGTGCCAAGCCAAGTCGCGCCTGCGCCGGGCGGACGCCTTTTTCCGCCGCGGCGCGATAGAATGCGACGGCCTTGGCGGGATCGCGCACGACGCCATCGCCGCGGTCATGCATCTCGCCGAGCAAATAATGCGCGCCCGGAAGCCCGGCGGCGGCGGCGGCGGCGAGTTGCTCCGCCGCCTCGCGGAAATCCGCCTCGCTCGGCGTGCCCCTGAGCAAGGCGAGCGCGAGCCCGAGCCGCCCCTGCGGCGAGCCGGCGGCGGCGGCGCGGCGATACCATTCATGCCCGGCTTCGAGATCGCGCCCCTCTTCCGGGCCGGATGTGAGGATATAGGCGAGCAGCGCCTGGCCATCGGCGGAGCCGGCGGCGGCGGCGCGTTCGGCCCAAAGCCGGGCCTGGGTGAAATCCGGGGTTGCGTGCCCCTCGGCGGCATGGCCGCCGAGCGGGCGGGTCAGCGTCTCGGCGGCGATGCCGTCCTCGAGCGCGAGGCCACGGAGATAGACCGTCGCCAGCAATGCTTGCGCGGCAACGAAGCCCTGTGCCGCCGCTTCCTTGAGCCAGCGCGTCGCCTCGGTGGCGCTGAAGGGCACGCCGCTGCCCTCGAGATAACAGCGCCCGACCCGGTATTGCGCGTCAGCGAGGCCGGCGGCGGCGGCGCGGGCGAGGAGTGGAAAGGCGCGATCCCAGCGCCCGCCTTCACCGAGTTCGAGCGCCAGCCGCAAGCCGGCGCGCGGCGACCACCAGCTCGCCAGGCGGGTGAGAAAGTTTGCCATCGCGGTCAGGCCGACGTCATGGTGCGTGCCTTCACGGTTCGCGCATGCCCTCGGACGCCACCGGCAGCACGCGGCCGAGCAGATAGTTGAGAATGGTGCGCCGACCGACCTTGATATCGGCGGTGACTGGCATGCCGGGTGTCACCCGGAACCCCTCCGGCACGCCATGCAGCTTGATCTGATCGAGCGACACCCGCACGCGATAGAAAATGCGCCCGCCCGGCACCGGGTCGTGCGGCTGATCGCTGGTCGGGCCGGCGGGATCGTTCTGGGTGAAGCTGTCGGGGGAGATTATTCTCACGACGCCCTCGGCGTCGCCGTATTGGGTGAAGGGGAAGGTGTCGAATTTGATCGCGACCGGATCGCCGACGCGCAAGAACCCGGCATCGGAGCCGGCGGCATTGGCCTCGACCAGGAGCGGCGCCGAGGCCGGAACAAGGGTGATGAACTGGTTTCCGGTTTGCAGCACCGAACCCACCGAGACCTTCGCGACGGTCAGCACGATCGCATCCTCGGGGGCGCGGAGTTCGACCAGTTCGCGCCTGAGCGCCGCCTTCTTGAGCTGCTCCTCGGCATCCGAGAGCTTGCGCCCCTGATCGGTGAGGTTTTGCAGCACCTCGGCCCGCCAGTTTTGCAGATAGGCGTCGCGCTCGGCGATCATCGCGCGGAGATCGCGGGTCGCGGCCTCGGCGTTGTTCTGGGAGAGCGTCAGATAGCGCGTCATTTCGATGCGGTTATCGGCCGCCGAGAGCGAGTTGAGACGGCTTCCGACCTTGAGATCCTGCAATTCGCGACGCATGCCCTCGACATCGGCGGCAACCGCGAGGCGCTGGCGGTAATAATTCGCCTCGGCCAGGCTGCGGGCGATGGTGGTCTCAAGGCTGTCGATCTTCTGCTGGTAGTTTTCGAGTTTGAAGGTTTTTTCCGCCGCGCGCTGGGCGAAGACCGCCGCTTGCAAGCGTGTCGCATCCGAGTCGAGCGGCGGCGCGTAAGGTTTGCCGGCGGCCTCGGCGGTCAGCCGGTCGACCTCCGCCTGGTAGCTCCGCACCTGCTCGCGGAGCGCGCCGAGATCGGCGGCGGCGAAGGTCGGGTCGAGTTCGGCGAGGAGATCGCCCTGATGCACGACCTGCCCCTCATGCACGGCGATCGAGCGCACGATCGCGGTATCGAGCGGCTGCAAGACCACGGTGCGCGCTTCCGAGATCACCTTGCCTTGCGCGGTCACCACTTTGTCGATTTTGATCAGGCCGGAGGCGAGGAAAAACGAAATCACCGCCGCCGAGACCACCCAGATGACGCCGCGGGCGGCGCCGATCGGGCGCGTCGCCAGCACTGCCGCCGAGGGCGATTGGAATTCGAGCAGCGCGTCGGCGAAGGCGGCCTCGCTCGTCGCCCGGGCGGGGGCCGCGACGGCTTGGGTGCGGATGAGGGCGCGTCCGGCCATTGTTTACTCTCCCGTCGCGATCTGGGGCGGCATCGAGGTCGGGCGCTGGCTGCCCTGACCTTCGAGATGGCGGTTCTGCTGTAGCCAGAGCTGGCGATAGATGGCGCAGCGCTCGACGAGGTCGCGATGCGGCCCGAGATCGACGACCTTGCCGCGCTCCAGCACCAGAATGGCATCGCATTCGGTGAGCGAGGAGAGCCGGTGCGAGACGATCACCATCGTCCGCCCGCGTGCGATGCGGAGCAGATTGGCGTTCACGAGGGCCTCGCTCTCGGGATCGAGGGCACTGGTCGCCTCGTCGAGGATCAGGATGCGCGGGTCATTGATCAGCGCGCGGGCGATGGCGAGGCGCTGGCGCTGGCCGCCGGAGAGATTGGCCGAGCCCTCTTCGATGAAGGTCTCATAGCCCTGCGGCAGGCGTTCGACGAATTCTTCGGCACCAGCGAGGCGTGCCGCGCGCACCGCGTCCTCGAGCGTGAGGCCGGGGCGGCCGGCGATGATGTTTTCGCGCACCGTGCCGCGGAACAGGAAATTATCCTGCATGACGACGCCGAAGCTCCGCCGCAGATAGGAGAGATTGATTTCGCGAAGATCGACGCTGTCGATTTTCACATAGCCCTCGTATTCGCGGTTGATGCCCTGGAGCAGGCGGGTGATGGTCGATTTGCCCGAGCCGCTCTTGCCGACGACGCCGAGCATGGTGCCGGCGGGGATGCTGAAGCTGACATCCTCGAGGGCGCGGATCTTCGAGCCGGGATAGGCGAAATTGACTTTCTCGAAGCTGATCGCCCCCGAAAACCGTGGCCGCAACCCTTCGCCCGCGGTCTTCATTTCGCTCGGCTGGTTGAGCACCATACCGACCTCGCCGATCGAACTCCGCACTTCTTCCAGATCCTCGATCAGCCGCGCCATGCCGACCAGGGGGGCCGCGACCCGCACGCCGAGCAGCATGAAGGCGATCAGCGCGCCGGGCTGGACGCTGCTCGCACCGGTCAGCACGAGATAGGCACCGACCAGCAACACGCCGCGCTCGATGAAGCGCTCGATCGGGGTTACGATCGTGTTCGGCCAGTTGCCGAGCCTTCCTGCCTCCAGCCGGTAGCGCGCCGAGTTCGCGACCTTGAGATCCCAGAGATCGCGCTGCTGCGGCTCGATGGCGAGGGATTTGACGGTGCGCACGCCATGCACGCTCTCGACCAGGACCGTGCTTTTTTCGATTTCCGCCTGGATCACCTTGGCGATGACGCGGCGCATCGGCGGCAGGAAGATGAGGATGACGATCGCGATCAGCACCGCGCCGGCGAGCACCATCCAGGCGAGCGGGGCGCTCATGTAGAAGAGGACCGGCAGCAGAACGAGCAGCGTGAAGCCGTCGAGGAAGGTGCTCAGGAGCTTGCCGGTCATGAAGTCGCGGACCTTCCAGATCTGCGACAGGCGATGGATGGTCTGGCCGGCCGGATTGCGCTCGAAATAGGAGAGCGGCAGGCCGAGCATGCGGTTGAAAATATGGAGATTGAGCCGGGTGTCGAGCCGCGCCCCGACCACCGCCGTCAATTCCCGCCGCGCATAGCCGAGCACCGTCTCCCAGACCACCGCAACCCCGAGGATCACCGAAATCAGCGCGAGGGTCGAGAAACTGTGATGCTGCAGCACGCGGTCGATCACCGCCATCACTAGGAGCGGCGGGATGATGGTGAGGAAGCTGAGCGCGATCGAGGCGATGCTGATGTCGCGGAGCGCCCCCCGCTCGTGCAATACCACGCGGGCGATCCAGCCCAGCGTAAACGGCGCCTCTTCCTCGTTGCCACCGCGTTCGGGGCGGATCAGCAGAACCTCGCCCGACCAGACGCGCTTCAGGCGGAATTCATCGACCGGTGCCGGGTCGTCCTCGGCGGCGGCGCGCGGATCGCGGAGGAAAATCACGTTCCGCGCCGCATTCGCGCCGACCCAGAGCCCGGCGCTGCCGTCATTGAACAGGATCACCATCGGCGCCGTGCCTTTGAGGCGGACGATCTGGCGCCAGCTCAGCCGCGCCGCCTTGGCCCAGAGCCCGGCGCCGCGGGCCCAGGCGGCGAGCCGCGCCGGGGAGGGTTTTTCTTCCGGCTGCAGGCGCAATTCCTCACGGTCGAGCACCACGCCATGATGACGCGCGGCGGCGACGACGGCGAGCAGCAGCGTCTCCTGCGTATCGCTCGGCGAGGCGGCGGAACCGATGGTCTCGCCCCCCGGCCCCATCTCTGGCATCCCCCTCTCCGGCATCGCCGGATTGGCCCGGGATTCCTCGCCACTCGGCATCTGTTCGTCGTTTTGCAATGCCAAACCCCCAACCGCGCCCCACACTGAGCACGCCCCACACTGAGCACGCCCCACACTGAGCACGCCCCACACTGAGCACGCCCCACACTGAGCACGCCCCACACTGAGCACGACCTGCATGAGTGCGCCCCGCACGAACGTGCCCGCGTGAGCCGGGATATGATGCCTCGCCGCGCCTCCCGCCCCAGGGTTCAACGCCAAAGAACATCACCTGCCAAGGGATGACCCTGAAGAGTATCCCATGGCGCGATCCAAATGGGCGTCGCCTCTCGCGGCCAAGGCACCCGGCCCGAGGCGAACGCCTAGCATATTTTCCGAGGCTTGCCGAGGATAATTTTAGGGAATGTCGTTTTTTTAAGAAAAAATTGGCAAAATTAACCGGATTTTCCGCCCTCCCATGACGCCGGCGCCTCGCGATAGGCGGCGCGGGCCAGGCGATCATTGATCGCGAGACCGAGCCCGACCTCGGGCACCGGCATCGCGGCGATGCCGGCGAGCCCGCGCGCCGATCCTTCGGCGTCGAGAAAGCGGAGCCCGGCGAAAAGCCGTGCCGCCGCTTCGTCGAGGTCGCCCTCGGCGCTGAGCTGAAAGACGAGCGCGGCACCGGCGAGGGGGGCTCCGAAAGCGAGCAGCGCCTCGTTGCCGGCGATGCGCACGGCATCGCGGCGGAGCGGGAGCGTCGGCGCGTAGTGGCTTTTCAGCAGCCCCGGCGACAAGAGTGCCGCATCCCCGGCCGCGCGGGCGAGCGGGCCGGTGAGGGGTGCCAGCGCCTCGACGCTCACCCCGCCCGGGCGAAGGAGCCGCGGCGCGGCGCCGGAGAGATCGAGCACCGTCGATTCGACGCCGACCGGGCAGGCCCCGCCATCGATGACAGCGGCGATCCGGCCTTCCAGCTCGGCGAGGACATGCGCTGCCGAGGTCGGGCTGACATGGCCGGAGCGATTGGCCGAGGGGGCGGCGATCGGGCGGGCGGCGGCGGCGAGCAGTGCCCGCGCCAGCGGATGCGCGGGCACGCGGACGGCGAGCGCGGAAAGCCCGGCGCTGACCAGATCGGCAACCCGGCTCCCCTCCCGCCGCGGCAGAACCAGCGTGAGCGGCCCGGGCCAAAAGGCCTCGGCGAGGGCGGCGGCGAGCGGGGTCGCGACGACATCGGCGAAAGCGGCCTCGGCACGCGCATAATGCGCGATCAGGGGGTTGAAGCGTGGCCGCCCCTTGGCGGCGAAAATCGCCGCGACCGCCCGCGCGTCGGTTGCGTCGGCGCCGAGGCCATAGACGGTCTCGGTCGGGAAGGCGACGGTTTCGCCGGCGCGGAGTAGGGCCGCGGCGCGGGCGATCCCGCCTTCATCGGGCGACAGGCGCTCGGTCATGGGCGGCCGATCATTGGCGGCCGTAACAAAAGAATGGCGGGTTGAGAAATCCCGGCTTGCCATAGCGGAGCGGCGCGCCATTCTGATCCAGAACCGCGCCGCCGGCCGCCTCCAAGACCGCCTGCGGTGCCGCCGTGTCCCAAGAT
>JAKAQU010000122.1 GCA_021819535.1 Pseudomonadota bacterium
TCCTTGCAGGGAGGTGAAAAAGCCACCTCTCTCGCCGCGCCCATCGCGGCGTGGACGAAGAAGACGGTTGCACAGCATCGGCACCAAGGTCAGCGAGACAAAGGCAGATATGACGATCGTCACCGCGAGTGTGATGGCGAATTCATGAAACAGGCGGCCGACGACATCGCCCATGAAAAGCAGCGGGATCAGAACCGCGATCAGCGAAACAGTGAGAGAGAGAATGGTGAAAGCGATCTGCTGTGATCCCCTGATCGCCGCGGCAAGCGGCGCCTCTCCTGCCTCGATGAAGCGGGAGACGTTCTCGATCATGACAATCGCATCATCGACGACGAAGCCAGTCGCGATGGTGAGCGACATCAAGGATAGATTATCGAGGCTGAATCCCAAGAGATACATGACCCCCAATGTTCCGACCAGAGAGAGCGGCACGGCAAGGCTTGGGATGATGGTCGCGGCAGTGTTTTGCAAAAAGAAATAAATCACCAGGACGACGAGCACGACCGCGAGGCCGAGCTCGACCTCGACATCGCGGACGGACGCGCGAATGCTCGTCGTGCGGTCGGCGAGAATGGCGATGTCGATCGCCGCCGGCATGGTCGCTTTGAGGTCAGGCAGCAAGGCTTTGATGCGGTTGACGACGGCGATGACATTGGCGCCGGGCTGGCGTTGAATGTTGAGGACGATCGCCGGCTCGCGGTTCATCCAGGCAGCGAGCTTGTCGTTTTCAGCGCCGTCGATGACGGTCGCGATATCGGAAAGATAGACTGGCGCACCGGCGCGATAGGCGATCACGGCATCGCGATATTGCTTGGCGGAGGTGAGCTGGTCATTGGCGTTGATGGTGCTCGCGCGCGCCGAACCATCGAAGCCGCCCTTGGCGAGGTTGATATTGATATTGGTGATGGTGGTGCGGAGATCGTCGATGTTGAGCCCAAAGCCCGCCATCGCCACCGGGTTGATTTGAACGCGCACCGCCGGGCGATGGCCACCGCCGATGGTCACGAGACCAACCCCCGAGACTTCCGAAAGCTTTTGCGCCAATCGGGTTTCGGCAAGATCTTCGAGTTTGATCAACGGCAGGGTTTTCGAGGTCAGCGCCAGAGTGAGTATCGGCGCATCAGCCGGATTGACCTTGGCATAGACGGGTGGCACCGGCAGATTAGCCGGCAGAAGATTGTTCGCGGCATTGATCGCCGCTTGCACCTCCTCTTCGGCAACGTCGAGACCGACCGAAAGGTTGAACTGGAGGGTGATCATCGAGGCGCCGGCAGAATTCACCGAAAGCATCTGGTTCAATCCCGGCATCTGGCCAAGCTGCTCCTCAAGCGGCGCAGTCACGGCGGTGGTCATCACCTCTGGGCTCGCCCCGGGATAGAAGGTCTGCACCTGAATGGTCGGGTAATCGACTTCAGGCAAGGCAGAGACAGGAAGAAAGCCGAACGCGACCAATCCCGCGAGCATGATCGCGATCATCAAAAGCGTGGTGGCGACCGGCCGCTGAATGAAGAGGCGCGAGAAATTCATCGCTATCGTCTGACGTCAATGCGTGGGCGTTACCGCAGGCGGCGCGATGATCGTGACCTTGCTGCCATCGCGCAGCCGGTCGGCACCGTCCACCACCACGTGTTCGCCCGGTTTCAAGCCCGAGGTGATCACCGTCTCTTCCTTGTTGCGCGCCCCCGTGGTGACGGGGCGGACGGCAACGGTATGGTCCGGGTTGATGACATAGACATAATTCCCCGGCACACCGGTAAGCACGGCGGCGTGCGGCACGATGGTCGCATTCGAGAGCGTGGTGACGACGAGATGGGCATTGACGAACTGGTTGGCGAACAGTTCCTCGTTCTTGTTGTCGAACATGGCGCGCAGATTGACCATGCCGGTCGAGGTGTTGATTTCGCTGTCGATGGCATAGACGGTACCGTCGGCGAGATGGGTGGTATCACTCCGGTCATAGGCAGCGACCTTGAGCTTGCCCTGTTTTTTCAACTCGGCAAGCACGGCGGGCACATTGTCCTCGGGGAGGGTAAAAATCACCGTGATCGGCTGCACCTGGGCGATCACGGCAACGCCCGTCGTGCTGCTCGGCTGGACGAAATTGCCGGGATCGACGAGGCGGAGCCCGATCCGCCCGGTGATCGGCGCGACGATATGGCAGTAAACCAGATCGAGCTTGGCATTGTCGATTTCGGCCTGATCGAGCTTCACCTTGCCTTCATATTGCTTGACCACATAAACTTGGTCCTCAAAGGTCTGGCGGGCGATCGAATCCTGGCGGTTGAGCGTGTGATAGCGCTCGAGATCCATGCGCGCCTGGCCGAGCGAGGCCTGATCGGCGGCAAGCTGGCCTTCATATTGCTCAAGCAGCACCTGATAGGGCCGCGGATCGACGAGGGCGATTTCCTGCCCCTGTTGCACGATCTCGCCCTCGTGGAACTCGACATCCATCAGATAGCCGGCGATTTGCGAGATCACGGTGACGGTATAGACCGGCGTCACCGTGCCGAGTTCGACCAGTTCGACGGGAAAATCGCCGGCCATCGCCTCGGCCTCGCGCACCGGCTGGGCGAGCGGCACCGTGTGCGCAACATGCGGCGACGAGCCTGGGCCGCGCCAGGGCTTGAACCACCAGCCGAGCCCGACCATGGCGAGCAGGAGAAGAAGGGCGACACCAGGCCATAGCCGCCGCTTCGCCGGCGTTTGCGGCGGGCGCGTGATCGGCTCATGCGGCGCGATTTCGGCGGCGATCCGTGCCTCGGCCCTGCCCGGCACCGCGCCGCCCTCGCCCTTCCGGTCCGGGATCACGTCCGCCGCGCGGTCGGTTTCGTTCAGATTCTGATCCATGGGTAAGGGCCGTGATCTCCGCGTTCAAGCAAGGCAAGGAGCCGCTTTTAGCATGCCCCTTGCGCAACGAGTGCCAAAGTTTTCTCCCCCCCGCAGCGCCGCAACTTATGACCGAACAGTTCGGTCATCAAGCCCGCCGTCCTGGCATCAATTTATGCGCCTGGGGTTGCTGGCGCGTCTCGCCCGTGTTTCATAATGTGACGTTGGAGGGAACGGATGTTCGTGGTCATTTTCGAAGTCTTGCCAGCGCCGGGACAGCAGGAGGTTTATCTCGCGCTCGCCTTGTCTCTGCGCCCGCGGCTCGATAGCATCGCGGGCTTTCGCTCGGTCGAGCGCTTCTCCGCCCTGGCGCGCCCGAACTGGCTGTTGTCACTCTCTTTTTGGGAGAGCGAGGCAGATCTCATCGCCTGGCGCGAACAGGGTGATCACAAACTGGCGCAGGCGCGCGGACGGCGCGAGATTTTCGCCGATTACCGGCTCCGTGTCGGCCGGCTCGTGCCGGCGCCGGTTGCGCGCTCGGTCGGGCTGCTGGAGGGTGAGGAAGGTGGCGACTGGCCGGCAGGCGGTGAACATTTCGAAAGCCTCTACCGCCCCGGCCATCGCGTCGGGCTCTACCCCGCGGCCCTCGCCGCATCGCAGGGTGGGCGGATGTTCGAGGTGCTGCGCGATTACGGCCCGCAGGCACGCGCCGAGGCGCCACGCCGGGATTAGAGAGACGAGGGAAGCCGCCGTTCAGCCGGTCGCCCTCGCCGCCAAGCCACCGTCGAGCATTTCGACCTCATGCAGCCCGTGGAGGCGGATCACGCCCTCGCGCACCAGCGCGTGCAGCCCCCGGCTCACCGCTTCCGCCGAGAGGCCGAGATAATCGGCGATGTCGGCGCGCCGCATCGGCAGCGCCAAAATGGGCCTTTCTCCCGTCGCGACGCCTTCCTCCATCCGCGGCATCAGCATGTCGAAAAACATCAGAAGGCGCAGACGCGCTTCCCGCCGCGCGAGCATCATCTCATGGCGCTGGGTCTGGCGCAGTTCATGGCAGGCTTTGCTGAGAAACGCGATGTTGAGCGCCGGATCACGATCGAGCAATTTCTCGAGCGCTGCGATCGGAAGGCGGTAAGCGGTGACGGGGGTCACCGCCTCGGCCGTGTTGAGATAGCGGCTATTCTCGTAAAGCCCGACGAGATCGCCCGGGAACAGGAAGGCGAGAACATGGTGCTTGCCATCTTCGGTGAGGCGGTAGGTTTTCACCACCCCTTCGACGACATTGAAAATCGCCGAGATTTTTTCGTCCTCCTGCTGCAGAATGGCCCCGCGCGGGATACGAACGAGCGTCGCGATCGCCGCCAATTCCAGACGCTCGGCCGCGGTCAACAAGGGAACCCGCCCGCCCGCCGCACCGCCGCGGAGGCTCACCCCCAACACCGCGGGGCGCCGCGCCTCCTTCGCCGCGGACTTAACATCTTTCATGAAAACGATTTTTGTCATGCACGAAAGCTAGGGTCCAGCCCCGGCGCCGCGCCATGATCCAAATCAAATTTCGTTGGAAAACGCGGGGCGCGGGTGACGCGCCCTCAGCCGTGATGCAGAATCTGGTCGAGGAAAACCCGCAGTCGCGCCGCGCGCGGGCGGTCAAAAATGTCTTGCGGCGGGCCACTCTCGACGATTTCCCCCTGATCCATGAACAGAACGCGGTCGGCGACACGGCGCGCGAAGCCCATCTCGTGCGTGACGCAGAGCATCGTCATACCGGTCTCGGCAAGTTCGATCATGACATCGAGCACTTCGCGCACCATCTCCGGATCGAGCGCCGAGGTCGGTTCGTCGAACAGCATGATTTTCGGCTGCATGCAAAGCGCGCGCGCAATGGCGACACGCTGCTGCTGCCCGCCGGAGAGCTGTGGCGGATATTTCCTCGCTTGCTCGGGAATGCGCACGCGCTTCAGATACTCCATGGCGCGGGCCTCGGCGTCGGCGCGGGCAAGGCCACGCACCCGGATCGGCGCCAGCGTGCAATTATCGAGAACGCTGAGATGGGGGAAGAGATTGAAGGATTGAAACACCATGCCGACCTCGCGGCGGATCGCGGCGAGCGCCCGCGGCTCATCGGAAAGCTCGGTGTTCTCGACCAGGATGCGGCCCTTCTCATGGCGCTCCAGCCGGTTTATGCAGCGGATCATGGTCGATTTGCCCGAACCCGAGGGGCCGCAGATCACCAGCCGCTCGCCACGCGCAACCGTAAGCGAAAGCCCGCGCAGGACATGGACTTTACCGTACCATTTATGGACATCCTCGAAGACGATGGCGGTCTCGGCGCGGTCGTTCATGCCGGCTCCTCGATGTTCCGATGCGGCGCGGCCAGGCGGCGCTCAAGCGTGCGGCTGATCCGCGCCATGATGAAGCAGAACGCGAAATAGATGGCGGCGAGCAGAAGATAGACCTCGTTGCCGAAGCCCTGCCAGGCCGGCTCCAGCGTCGCGGTGCGCCCGGTGGTCATCAGATCGAAGATGCCGATAATCAAAACCAGGGACGTATCCTTGAAAAATCCAATGAACGTGTTGACCAGCATGGGAATGACCTGGCGCAACGCCTGCGGCAGGATGATGAGGCGCGTCGATTGCGCGTAAGAGAGGCCGAGCGCCGCGGCGGCCTCGTATTGGCCACGCGGCAGAGCGGCGAGCCCAGCCCGCACCACCTCGGCGAGATAGGCACCGGCGAAGAGAACGAAGGCAAGTTGCGCGCGGATCAGCTTGTCGATATCCCACGCGGGCGGCAAAAACAGAGGCAGCATCACGCTGCTCATGAACAGGAGACTGATCAGCGGCACGCCGCGAATGAGTTCGACATAGGCAACCGCGAGCAGGCGGATCACCGGCAACCCCTCGGCGCGGCGCGCGAGTGCCACCAGAATGGCGAGCGGAAAAGCCGCGGCGAGACCGAGGGTCGCGAGAATTAGGGTGATCGGCAGACCACCCCATTGATCCTCGGCAACGAAGGCGAGGCCAAGCACCCCACCCCACATCAAAACCCCGATCAAGGCGAACGCGACGACCCAGACCAAGAGGAGTGAGGGGCGCCACCAACGCGGGGCAAGCGAAAGCCCAAACAGGACGACGAAGCAGAGGATCACGAGCGCCGGGCGCCATTGTTCGTCGTAGGGATAGAAGCCGAACAGGATGAAGCGGAACTTCTCCTTGATGACCGGCCAGCAGGCGCCATGGCCGAGGGCTGCGCGACAGAGATCGGTATTCGGGGCGTGAGAGGCGTTCTCAGGCAGTGTCCAGACCGCATGCCATATTGCCCAGGAGAAAAAATGCCAGGCGACATCGGCAAGGATCAAGACGAGTGCCAGCGTCACCAGCGGCGAGACGAGGCGGCGCGCGTTCATCGCGTGGTTCGCGCAAGATGCGCATTATAGAGGTTCATCGCCAGTGAAATGGCAAGACTGATGGCAAGATAGACCACCATGATGAGCGCGATGCCCTCGATCGCCTGCCCGGTCTGGTTGAGCGTGGTATCGGCGATCGACACCAGATCCTGATAGCCGATGGCAACCGCGAGCGAGGAATTCTTGACCAGGTTGAGATACTGGCTGGTGAGCGGCGGGATGATGAGGCGGAGTGCTTGTGGCAAGACGATCAGGCGGAGGACGGCCGAACGCGGAAGCCCGAGTGCCGCACCCGCCTCCCATTGCCCGGAGGAGACCGAGACCAGGCCGCCACGCACGATCTCGGCGATGTAGCTTGCGGTATAGAGAATGAGGCCGGTCGCGAGCGCGGCATATTCGGGGCTCATCAGGACCCCGCCTTGGAAATTGAATCCATGCAGCGTCGGCCACGCTACGATGAAAGCCGGACGCACCGCGGCGAGCGCAAGTGCCGGAAAAAGCGGGATCGGCAATAAGGCTGCGAGCCTCAGCCGGCGACGGGGGCTGAGCGCGGCACGCCGGGCGAGAATGGCGGCAAAAACGATGCCGGCCACGGCGGCGAGCAGCACGAGGGCGAAACCGTTCTGCCACAGAAGGCCGGGAAAGCGGAGCCCGCGATTGGAGAGAAACACGCCGGGAAGCGGTTGCAGGGATTGCTTAGGTGCCGGCAAGGTTTGAAAAACCCCATACCAGAACAGCAATTGCAGCAAAAGCGGCAGATCGCGTAGGAATTCGACGTAAATTGCCGCAAGCCGCGCGAGCAGCATGATCGGCGAAAGCCGGGCAATACCGATCACGGTGCCGAGCAGGGTTGCGAGCAGGCAACCCGGGATCGCAACTTTCAGCGTGTTGAGCACACCGATGGCGAAAGCGCGACCATAGCTGCTGACCGAAGGGGTGTAGGACAGGAGCGTCTCGCCGATCGGGATCGGCGCTGCCTGGCGGAGAAAGCCGAAGCCGGTCGCGATATGGCGGGCCGCGAGATTATGGCTCGCGTTATGGGCGAAGGTTGCGATGACAAGCGCAACAAGCGCCAGCGCCAGCGCCTGCCACCCGAGCGCCTGCCAGCGGAGCGAGGGCAAACGGCGCGAAAGGGGGCGCATCGCGGCTCAGCGCAGCGGTGGCGCGAACAACAACCCGCCGCGATTCCAAAGCCCGTTCAACCCGCGCGGCAGACCGAGCGGCGCCATGGTGCGGTTCCAAACTTCGCCGGTATTGCCAACCTGTTTCAAGACATTGAAGGCCCATTTGTCATCGAGGCCAAGGGCCTTGCCGAGATCGCCTTCAAGCCCGAGCAGGCGCCGGATATCGGGGTTGGTGGTGTTGAGAAAGCTTTCCACGTTGCGGGAAGAGACGCCATATTCTTCGCCAGTGATCTGCGCGAACGACACCCAACGCACGATGTCAAACCATTTGTCATCGCCTTTGCGGACCATCGGGCCGAGCGGTTCCTTGCTGATCAGTTCGGGCAAAAGCAAAAAATCCTCGGCATGGGCGCCTTGGGTGAAGCGAAACCCGGCGAGCGCCGAGCTGTCGGTGGAATAGGCATCGCAGCGTCCGGAGAGAAACGCGTTGTGGATTTCCTGCAGATCCTGGATCTCGACCGGCGTGTATTTCATGTTGTTGACACGGAAATAATCGGCGATCGCGAGTTCGGTGGACGTGCCGGGCTCGACACAGATCGTCGCCCCGTCGAGATCATGGGCCGAGGTCACGCCCGAGGATTTTTTCACCATGAAGCCGGTGCCGTCATAGAAATTGATGACCCCGAATTCGAGGCCGAGGCTCGCCTCGCGCCCGAGCGTCCAGGTGGTTTCGCGCACCAGAACGTCGATTT